>JAOUQB010000588.1 GCA_029879555.1 Nitrospirota bacterium
TGTCGATGTCGTATCCCCATAATGTCTGTGCCGGGCCAACTCCGCTCGGGGATCTTGAACCGTACAGTCCGGTGGGTTCCCGACACCGAGGTTGGTTTCTGGCAGCTCTTCTATACACACCCACTGAGGAGTCAGGACCGGCTGTTGAGTGGCATGAACAAGGACGATTTCATGAAAAGGGGTCAACATCCAATGCCGACCCAACTGGACGGTTCGTCTTTGATTGTCAAGGTTTTGCCGATTCGTTTTATCCTCAATCCATTTCCAAAGAGCAAAGAGATTCTCACGATTGGGGTTTCCGAATTGTGGATGTTGGGCATGCACCAGATAACAACTCATCCGCAGAATTCGTTCTTCTCCAGGAGGAACAAATACCTGAAGCAGATGAGGCGAACTGATTTTTGCAGGCCCATTTCCGGGTTCCAATTGTACGCGGAAAGAAGCGACATTGGGCCACCCTCCCTGCGAAGGAAAGGGGACTTGGATAAGGGGAGCGGTACGAATATCCGTTCCGGGAGCATAGATGAAACAGGAAACGCCCTCTCCCATTGGGTCAGGAAGATAAGGAACGATCAGACTAGGTTCCGGAAAATATTCTCCTCCAGGCTTGCCATTGGTGGCACGTCGTTCTTTTGGAACCAGGTCCGATAAATCTCCATCCTTATTAATCATGATCTGATACGCAGCACTCCCCCGCATGGTTTTGCTGCCAGGATCATCGAACATGCCATGTTGTTCGGCTAATTCAACACTAATTTTAGGAGGGACCAGGTGCCGTGAAGGGGGACGAGGAGGCGGACCCGCAGCCAATCCTTCTCGGGGATCTCCAGGCGTTTCGACATTCATGGACCGGAAGACCAAGCGATCAACGGCTTCACCAGGTGAAAGGGGTTCGCCGTTTGGCCATTTGGGGGATGGCTGAGAACCCAACAAAGGAGCGGTGAGGAGCACGGTGGGAGAGGGAACAGGTTCCATCCGCAGATAATGACTATCTTCATCATTGATATCAGTTAAAAAGCTTGGATGAGGGGATGGAACATCAGTGACGGCCAAACTGTTTCCTGCAAGATCCACCACCCGAGCCCGAAATTGGTATTGCCGACCAAATCGCAAACGAGGAAGCGTGCCGGGCACAGGACTAAACAAGGCCTGCATCGAGGAAAGGATCGGCCTCCGCTCCCCGGTTCCTTCGTTGGGATTGTCATCAAGCCCCAAATGTCTTCCCGGACGCGGCACACAAAGACTCCAGCCGTCCCAGCGGAAGAGGGATTCATACACAATCAACCGTTTTGGCGCAGTCGCCCCACCCACTTCATCACCTTCTTCTTCCGTCATGCCCAAGGAAATCCACCCTTCATCATCTTGAGTCAAAAATGGTGCAGGCAGCGGGCTACCAGGGGGCGGCGCATTTTTTCCTAACAGATGATAGGTCCCATGTCGGAAGCTTAAGGATCGCCAGGAAGTAAACACCGGTGCCCCACCAGCACCCTGGCGAACTTCACGAACATCAATACGAAATCCACGAACCAAATCCTCTCCGGTCAAAACCACCCCTCGCCCACCTTGACTCCTCGAGCTTTCCAAAAGAGTATTGTTATGACTCGATTGCTCAAGAAGGTCATCTAAATATTCATCACGCGTATTATGGGCGATACCCAAACCACTCGACCGCCCAGCCGGCAAGGTCGTGGGTCGATTCATGATTCGTTGTAGACTCGTGGTCTGAATTTTGGTGAGAGCTGATCGAGGCGCGATTTGA
This sequence comes from Nitrospirota bacterium, assembly GCA_029879555.1. GTDB lineage: Bacteria > Nitrospirota > Nitrospiria > Nitrospirales > UBA8639 > Nitrospira_E. The sequence goes on from JAOUQB010000588.1 coordinate 1,760, forward strand.
AGACGTGATGTTTTCAAACGAACAGAAGCTTTCAGCTTGGCGTCAACCCGGTGCAACAGATTTGAAGAAAACACCTCGACCCGCTTGACGACTTCATCCACATTGCCTGGAACCACATCATACACTGGCACATTCTGTCGCCCTTCTATCGTCATCGTTGCGCCAAGCTTCAGCATGCCATCTTCCAACTGCAAACCGCTCGAACGTTGCCCGGTGGCGCCAGAAGGATCTTGTGGACGGCTCATGAACCCTGTTGGCCCTCCAAGCACATAGACGGTTCTTGGAGAAAGAAATCGTGTGTCCAGCGAAGGATCACTTGTGAT
>JAOUQB010000589.1 GCA_029879555.1 Nitrospirota bacterium
CTCCATCTCCAGTTCTTGTAATGATTGATTCAGGACTCCACGTTCGACTTGGAGATCCGCGTATTCTTGTTCCTGGTTGTCGTCTAATCCAAAGGAAATGGGGGAGGGATCTTTTCGCCAAAATGGGAGTGTCAGGGCAAAGAGGACAATGCCCAGGACGAGAAGAAATGGAATGAGGAACACGACGACAGAAGACATGTCAGTGGGAAATAGTTACGATTCTAGTTCGCGCTCGAGACGTTGGCGAGCTTGTTCGTCTAAGGGTGGTGGAGGCGCGGGTGGGGCTGCTGGTGTGCGCCGAACCCAACCAATCACTTCTTTATAGAGCAGAAGCCCGCCTCCCAGCAACAGAATGAACGGCCCTACCCAGAGCAGCCAATTCACGCCATGTTTGGGGGGTTGCATCATAATATAATCCCCATAGCGGCTGAGGAAATATTCTTTAATGTCCTCTGGGCTATGACCAGCTTTCAAGCGCTCCCGCACCACGCCGCGCATTTGTTGCGCCAGCGGCGCTCCCGATTCCCAAATATTTTCAGTTTGGCAGACCGTACACCGCAACGTTTTGGCAATTTCACGGACCTGGATGTCTAGCGCGGTTTCGTCTTGGACGTCAGCCAACACGGACCACGGGGTTGTCAACACGAGAATTAAGGCAAGTGCTAAGGGAATAGGCATGAACATTAGGATGGCGTGCTGATGGCTTCCCCTTTGAGCAAGGGAGCAATAATCTCTTGGGTGATTTTCGTGTACATGTGGCCCGTGACGGGGCCGACGTATTTATAGCGAATTTTCCCCTGCTGATCGATGACGAAGGTTTCGGGTACGCCATAGACGCCATAATCGATGGCGATTTGGCCTTTCAGATCGCGCATGTGCGGAAATGTCGTGCCATATTCTTTGAGATACTGTTGAGCATCAGGCAATTTGTCTTGGTAGTTAACGCCAAGCATGACGAAATTTTGGTCATCTTTAAATAATTGATGAAGTTGTAAGACGCTTTCATGTTCGACTTTGCATTCATAACACCAAGACGCCCAAAAATTTAGCAGAACGACTTTCCCCTTGAATTGTTCCAGCGAAATGGTTTGGCCCGTTTCGACATCCGGTCCTTCCACAATGGGAGCATCCGTCCCGATCAGGACGGTGGGAATATGCCGGGGATCTCCCCACAGACCCTGATAGAACAAGGCAAAGAGTCCCAAGAGCACAAGCACTAAGGTCAGTTGCGCACCCTTGGTCATTCGTCCTTCTTCCTCGGGCGGAGAATGTTCAAGATGACGCCCAGCCCCATAATAATGCCCCCACCCCACACCCAGAGAATGAGGGGGTTGAGGACGCCACGAGCGACAGCCACCCCTTCTGGTGAGACTTCGGGCATGGTCAAAAAGATATGTCCCATATTGATGGCATAGATCGCCGATTCTGTGGTCGGGGTTTGTGTGGCGTTGTAAATACGTTTTTGCGGACGAAGTTCAGTGAGTAAGGTGACCCCGTCAAAGACCTCAAAGACGCCTTCTTGGGCCTTCCAATTGCCGCCCTCGACATCATGAATATCGGTGAGTTTCATGCGATAGTCGCCAATGGTCATTTCGTCACCGACTTTCATCGAGACGACTTTTTCCGTTTGATAGATCGTCGAAGCAATAATTCCAATGACTAAGACCAAGACTCCGATATGCGTCAGCATGGCCGCATAGCGTCGTTGGTTGGCGGTAAACGCGGCCAAGCCTCCCTTGAAAATGTTACTACTATTTCGTTGGGCATAGAGCTGGGAGACTTTTCCGAAGTCCATCACAATGGCCATGCCGGAAAAGGCCACCACGTAGCTTCCAGCTAACGCATAGAGATTGCGAATGCCGGTGACCGCCAATAAGACGACCATGATCGCTCCGGCGAGCAGGGGGGCAGAAAAACTCTTTTTCAAATTGGCGACTGAGGCTTTTCGCCAAGGAATATACGGGCCGATGCCCATCAGGAAGAGCAGTCCGAGTGCAATAGGCATGAAGACCGCATTGTAATAGGGTGGCCCCACCGTCACTTTTGCCCCTGATAACGTTTCTAGAATGAGCGGATAG
>JAOUQB010000086.1 GCA_029879555.1 Nitrospirota bacterium
GAATATTCGTGGATGTACCTTCCATCATGGGGTGAGGCCGCATTCATTTCTTTTCCATATGAATTTAAGGCCAGAGATGACAGGACATACCTCCTCATCAAAGAGCATATCGAAACGCTCTGTGAAAAACAGGAGAAGCCGGAGGTTTTGCTCGAACTTCTTCAAATGTTATTCCCTGAGGTGCGTAAAGGGGTATCCAACACGCATGTAGGGAATAAAGACTTGCAGCCAGAGTTTTGCCGTCAGAACCGGCTGAGCCATCCGGAAGTTTTTTGGAAATACTTCACGCCCAGTGTTCCAGCCAATGACGGGCCGGATCAGGTTGTCGAATCCTTCATGGTTTCTTGGAATGAGTGTGGCCAAGAGAAGTTCAGAGAAGACCTTGATTCCCCTTTTTCAGATTTGAGTAATAGGAAGCAACCGACTGAACTGTGGCAGAAGAGGAACATCTTTTGGCCAAGTCTTACCCGTGAAAATTCGGCAGAACTCATAGAATGCCTGTATAAGAACATCCATTTCTTCAGAAGAGAAGGAACGAATATTTTTCAGGACCCAGAGTCCAACGCGGCAATACGCCTTCTATTTGACCTTATAGACAACAAGTTGCCCTCCGATGAGATTGATGTTGTGCTAGGTGACCTCGTCCAAAAAACCCCGTCCTTTGAGCTTGGCATACGATTAGTGGATAACGTTCGAAGTAGAATGAGAGATGAATTTAATATCCCCGAGAAAGGAAACTTTTATGGACTGAGCTCCAAATTGGATGAGAGGCTCACCGCACATTTCATAGAAGGAAAACGCAATATTTTCAATGAAGAAAAGAATTACGGCTACATATTGGCTCAATGGGGAACGTACAGGCCCCAAAATAATCTGAAGGTCAATGAGTATGTCTTTGAACTGGTTGAAGAAGATCATACGGTCATAGGAAAAGTGCTTAATGTGTACACGAGCAATCATGGGGACAAAACGGGAGTGCGGATTGGATGGGAAGACCTTGTCAAACTCTATGATGAAAAGAGGCTGTACGAATGTGCAAGCCAATACCTCGATTCCGCTTATTCAACTGAGGATGAAAGAAAGGCCGTAGAAATATTCATGAGTCAGTATGAAGAGCGCACGGGAGCTGCTGAGCGTGAAAGGAGCCAGCAATCAAATAAGCAGAAGTTCATGAAGGCAAACAATGAGGGTATTCAGTTGTTCAGAATAGGCCAATACGAATTGGCATTGGAAGCCTTCGATCTGGCGTCTGACATCACCGATTGGAACGACGAGTTCCAGTGGAGCATTTTTTTAAAGTTGCAACAATGGTACACGTTGCTCGAACTTGGACTGAAAAGTAGCGGTGATATTCGAACGCAATTTCTTTCGAGTGCTCGGAGGATTGCGTCAGATGATGCCGAGATTCGAGACTTAGTCCATGCAGCCTTTCCCTATGGTGCCGATCAGGCAACGCAAGAATTGTATTGCTGTATTTTTTATTATCTCCAATGGGACGCGGCGCCAGCGGAAGAAAAAGATACAATGAAAAATAATTTCGAATCGCACTTCAGCCTACTGACCGGCCAAGGAACTTCTGGGCACTCTCCAGAAATAACGGCTCGTTGTGAAGAGCTAGCGGCGAGGATAAGCCAGTGAATGGTGAAAAGGTGCCAAACAAACCTCTATCGAATATTGTCCTTGCACTCTAAGTGGACTCCGCATTTACCTCCGATAGTTTCCTTCGGCGCATTGCTATTTCTTGAAGGAGGTAACTAATTAGGGCCGAGGCATACGTCGGGCACCCGACACATTCTCAAATCCGCATCCTTGACCTATCTCGGCTCGTCCGTCCGTAATCTTTCCAAGATTTCTAGTGATAACTCCTTAAACAAAAGAGGTTGAAGGGATTTGGATTTTTAAGTTTTATGGTCTTAGGATGACCCTGTCCAAGCATTTCGTGGATGGAAAAATCAAGATGTGTTGCTATAGGCGATTCTAGTCAGATTGGCTATACTGGCCACGCTGAAAAGGCTGGTAATCAGACCACAAGCAGGCTGAGTAAAGCATGACACCAGAACAACTGCAACACATCATGGAGTGCTGCGAAAATGAGCACTTGGAATTCAAGGAGGCAAAGTCTTCATTCGAATTTGAGGAGTTAGTGAATTACTCTGTCGCGCTGGCCAATGAGGGAGGCGGAAGAATGGTGTTTGGCGTAACCAACAAGCAACCTCGGAAGGTTGTTGGGAGTCAGGCTTTTCAGGATCTTGAGCGAACGAAACTTAGTTTAATGGAACGCCTCCATCTTCGGATTAACGTCGTGGCTCTCCAACACCCTGGAGGACGCGTCATTGTGTTTCAGGTGCCACCACGACCTATCGGCATGCCGATACAATACAAAGGGGCCTATTGGATGCGTAGCGGGGAAAGCCTCGTTCCAATGACGCCTGACCAACTCAAACGTATTTTCGAAGAATCCGGGCCAGACTTCTCGGCTGAAATTGTGAAGAACGCCACATTTGCGGATCTTAATCCTGTGGCGATCTCCCGGTTTCGTGCGATGTGGAAGAGGAAATCAGGGAATAGTGCATTAGACAGCTTAACGGATAGTCAGCTCTTAACGGACGCGGAACTACTGAACGATGGTGTTGTCACCTATGCAGCACTCATCCTCTTTGGGGCAGCGAAAGCACTGAGCCGGCACCTCGCATAATCAGAAATCGTGTTTGAATATCGGTCGAGCGAGGCGTCCATACAATTCCAACAGCGGAAGGAATTCAGGGAAGGGTTCTTTCTATTCGATGAAGAGCTGTGGAAGACAATCAACCTTCGCAACGAGGTTCAACATTATCAGGAAGGGTTGTTTGTCTGGGATATCCAGACCTTTAATGAAAAGGTAGTCCGGGAAGCCATACTCAATGCCGTGAGTCATCGGGATTATCGTTTCCATGGGTCGGTATTCATCCGTCAGTATCCCAAAAAGATCGAAATTGTCAGTCCCGGAGGATTCCCTCCTGGGATCACGCCGGAGAATATATTGTTGCGTCAGTCTCCCCGCAATCGGAGAATTGCCGAAGCGTTTGCACGGTGTGGATTAGTCGAACGGTCTGGCCAAGGGGCAGACCGAATGTTTGAAGAGTCCATTAAGGAAGGCAAGCCTCGCCCGGATTTCACAGGAACGGATGACTTCCAGGTGAGCCTCACGCTGAAAGGCGAAGTGCAAAACCCCCGCTTTTTGACGTTCCTCCAGCATGTGACCCAGGAAGGTTTGGGTCCATTCACCACCCAGGACTTCCTGGTGCTGGACTCTGTACAACGGGAAGAGCCGGTACCACAGGACCTCAAAGACCGTCTCGGGTTCCTCAAAGACCGTGGGATCGTCGAACAGACCGGACGTGGACGTGGAGCCAAACCGATTCTCTCAAGGCGTTTTTATGCGTTCCTTGGAAAGAAAGGTGTCTATACCCGCAAGCGGGGGCTTGACCGTGAGACGAATAAGGCCCTCCTTCTTCGACATATTGAAAATTTCAGTCAGGAAGGAAGTCGGCTACAGGATTTTTTGCAAGTGCTCCCTCAACTGACCCGTGATCAAGTTCAAAAGCTTTTGGGACAGTTAAAGAATGAAGGGCGAATCCACTTCAAAGGGAAGGCCATTTCCGTCAGATGGTATCCTGGGCCTTCTCATCATGAAGTTGCGCCGAATCTCAAAAATTAAGCAGAAATTGGCGCGATACATCAAGCAAAGTAGTTGGTTTTATTAAAGATTCTAGAAGATCTATTTGCAGCTTCGGCGCAATTCCTTACAGAGCAGTTAATTGGAGGAATTGCACGAGAAGAGATCTTTGCTTTTTTCATCTTTCGTAGAAGTCGCGGGGTTTAGTCTTTATCTGATCGAGTATGGCTTCCACAGGAGTGTCTAATTGTTTTTTCTTATTGCACGCTGGGCAGGCGGGCACGATATTTCCTCTGGTACTTTTTCCTCCTCGTGCTAGAGGCACGAGATGGTCCATGGTGAGGCTGTTTGCTTCCACTATTTGCTGACAGAAGTGGCATAAGCCCTTCTGTATTTGCGTTTTCCACCAGGGAGACTTGCGAAGGTTTTTCGCACGATCCCGTTCAATGTTAATGTGTCGCTGAACGGCATCGGGGTCGCCGAGATCATAGAAGTTTTCTTGGGTCATAAATGGTTTGTGGTGTTTAACGCAACTGTGAGATGGAAGGATTCTACCTCCCCGCACCCCTCCTTACAAAGGAGGGGGTTTCTGAAATGCCTAATCAAAATTTGTTGAATATTAGTCCAGTGCGAGCGTGAGGCATTTGGCGGAACCGCCGGCTTTGAGAAATTCGTCCAGTTCAACTGGATGAGGGGTGTATCCCTTTTGTGTCAACCATGCCATCGTTTCGGGACATCCCGTTGGCAGCACGACATGTCGATCGATACACACCGCATTACAGGCAAACCGCTCACCTTCTTGGGGTGGGACGGCAAATCGTTTGTCCTGTTCTATGCGAGACGTCAGTACGGTTTGGGCGTACGTATCGAAACACGAAGGAAAGTAAAGGAGCTCCCCCCCACTGAGGGGACAAAAGCAGGTATCCAGATGATAAAACCGTTGATCCACCAGTTCCACAGGCATGATTTCTTTTTGAAAAATTTCCGACAACTGGACATAGGCGCGGATATCACTCCGTTGCCGGTAGCCGCCAATCCAGAAATCTGGCAATCCCAGTAAGTCCCCGGCGCCTTCAAAATCTATTTCGGGGTCAAGGTTGATGACTTCATAGCCCTTCTTGGTGAACCAATCAATAAAATGCCGTTCCTCGCCCTGCCGTTCCGGGTGGCGGAATTGGCTGGGAACCGCCTTCCCATCATGGAGGACACCGGCATTGGCAGTAAACACCAAATCAGGCAGGCCCGGGACCGGTTCCATAAATTCGAGTTTGGCTCCAACCTCGTTCTCCAGCACTCGGGTCAGCGTTTTCCACTGGGTTTTAGCGTGATCTCCATTGGATTGATTGGACACTCTCATCCAAGGATTAATTTCATATTCGATTCCATAAAAATCTGGAGGGCACATCAATACACGGCTCATAATTGGCGCATCCTATTATCCTTTCCAGCCGAGTTCCCGTGCCAATTCTCCCAGAAAGGACGATGAATCCATGACGAGCCCAACGGCTTGAAAGCTTCCACGATCACTGAGTTTGGTCGGGACGGCGGGATTGATATCGACACAGACGGTTGGTGCTGATGCGGGCAATAAATTTCCCGTTGCTACGGCGTGGAGCGTGGACGCTACGAGCAACGCGAGCTCCACACCAGGAATGGCCGCACGCATGGCCTCTTGCGCCTTGGTGGAATCGGTGATGACGTCGGGTAAAGGGCCATCGTCGCGAATCGTGCCTGCTAAGACCATGTGTACCTGTTGATCCACGCAGGCTGCCATAATCCCTTCGGTGATGATGCCCTGCTCAACCGCCTTGTGAATGCTCCCTATAGCGCGGATTCGATTGATGGTTCGCAGATGATGTTCGTGGCCATGGGGAACAGATCGTCCGGCTCCCAAATTGTAGCCAAGGGAGGTTCCGTAGAGGTTGGCTTCCATGTCATGGGCTGCCAGCGCGTTTCCGCAGAACAACACATGAATGTAGCCTTCCTGGATGATCCAGGCCAACGCCTCCCGCCCACCGGCATGCACGATGGCCGGCCCTCCTGCCAATAGCACTTTAGGGGCTATTGGGTTGTGTGTCCGACGTTCTTTGATCGCTTGCATCCGTTTCGCCACATCTGCAATCACATGACGATAGGGTCGCTCGGACGAAACGAGTGCTTCCATGAAGCCGAAGACATCTCGTTCGGCTGGGCGTTCCAGTGGAAAAACCCGGATCCCTTTTCGTCCCGTGACGACGAGATCGCCTTTTATGACTGACGCCATGGGAACCATGTTTGCGGAAAGTGGGGAGGTCTTCACCCTGATGGCCAAATCCATTTCCGGTTGTGGGACATCGATCCAGTTTCCTTCCCATCGTATTTGGGTGGCGAGATGAGAGGTGGCGTAAAACTCCTCTGGCAAAATTCCATCGGCTGGGGCAGGCATCACCGTGCAATCTTGTTCGACTTCTACTACGGCTCCATGAGGCTGAATGGCAGTGAGAATCTCCTGTAATAATCCAGGGGTGGATGCTTCGATGCGGATCGTGGCATGGGAAAGGTCTTCCCGCTTGGTGCCTACCGTGAATTCTGTGAGGGTAAATGTCCCGCCTACCATGAGGATGGTATCCAAGACTTTTGCCAGGATGAGTGAATCGATAATATGCCCTTGGAGGGTCACGGTTTGATTGACCATGTTGATATTGTACCACTGCACGGTGGTGGGGCTATGCGATAGGGGAAGATTTGCTTCGAAAGGGATGGTTTTCGATGATATACTAGGGGAACTTATTGGGGATAGTGGCGTAATGAGCGTTCAAAATCGTTTTTTCTGTTGGTCATCAATTGGTGGTCTTGTGGCTACACTTCTACTTTTTCAAGCGGTCGTGCCTGTCCAGGCTTCCCCGGGTACGGAAGTCTTTCAGAGCTTTACTCAATACATCAGTGTGCAGATTGGCAAAGATAAGCAGGTGTTCGCTGAGGCTGACAGGTGTACGGCCTGGTTTTATAAGCAAATGGGCAAGAAGCCTCCACCAGCGGCTCAGGCCGAGAAGATCCATTTTGTGCCCATTTCCCAACCTGACGTTGCTGCCGATTGTGCAACACGCTACCCCACGGGGTTGGTGGGTGCTCGGGAAGCGTTTGGCCAGGCCCAGCAGCGATTATCGTTTAGTCTGACGTTTTTTCAAATGGCGCTGATTAGCGATGGCGACGATGATCACGCCTACAGCACCCAAGAAATGCAAGATGTGGTGGAGTCCTTTGATCGGACGTACCTCAGTGGGCAATCCGTTGATCAATATGTGAGCCAACTGGTGGGATTGTTTGAACGCCATCGGCCGGAGCTGCAGTTCCCCGTGTTGATGGCCAGCATGCAGACTCTGATGGACAAAGGCTATCGATTAACGAAGGCCGATCAGACGGCCTTGAATCGTGAGCTAGAATAACGCTAGAAGTAAAAAAGTAAGTTGTGAGAAGTTAGAAATAAAAAAGAAGAGACAGTTTGGGGTTTCTAGCAGATTACTTCTCACTTTTTACGTTTCACGCCTCACTTAATTCGTTCGAGCGCTTCACGGGAACGACTGCGGACCGTTTGATCCCAATCTTCCTTCATTTTCACTTCCAATTTGGCTTTCGCTTCTTGGGCTCGCATGCGACCTAAGGCCAACGCTGCACAGGCGCGGACATGCGCGTGATCATCTTCCAGGAATCGAATGAGTAACGGGATCGATTCAGTGTGCTTGAGAATCCCTAAGTAGCTGGCGGCCATTCCTCGTTCGCGATGTTGCTTGTCGCCCAAGGCGGTGTTCAGGGTCCAGATAAAGAGTTTGGCCATGGGCTCCGCGATCGATTCCAACCCTTCGGCTTCGAATAAATTGACTTCAATCAGGGTAAACGCGAGATCCCGTTGTTTGTGTGGAGACGGTTCTTTTTGAAATCGCTGGATGAGCCGGTCGCGGAGTTGCAGCCGGTCCTGGCGGGTGCGCCATTTTCTCCATAGGACCCAGAAGCCGATACCGAAGACCACGATGACACCAATGATCGGAATGATTTCGTCGATGATGTAATCTTGGGTATCAAAATGGAGATGATTCCAAACCCAAATGCTTGCTACGATCAGGCCCAACCCCAATAATCCGACAAACGGATTAATGGCCCGGCTGGTCTCTTCAGGTTGTGTTTGGGTAGGAGTTGGCATCAAATCAATTGGCTATAGTATGTAACCTTTTAACGCATAGATTCAGAACTCCCTCGCCCTTTCAGGGAGAGGGTTGGGGTGAGGGTGAAAACCTCATTCGCATGTAAAACATAGTGACCATTGCGGTTTTTAGTAATCTGAGTCGATCCATGCAAGTCACCATCTTAGGGTCCGGGACGAATCTCCATCCTACTCGGGCAGCCGCTGGCTATCTGATCCAGACGGACGCTCCTATTCTACTGGATTTTGGTCCACGAACGCTCTCTAATTTACTGAAAACCGGCCTGGACCGCCATACGATTCAATACCTACTTTTTACCCATTATCATGCGGACCATTTTTCGGATTTTCTGACGTTTTTCTTCGATGCCATCTGCCATTCCATGTTTTCGGACGTTCGGCCAGCGCTCACGATTTTTGGCCCTCCCGGGACCAAACGGCTCTTCCGCACGATGTTTCGAACCTTTCCCAATTTTAAAGATGCACCCTTTCCGGTAACCCTCAAAGAAGTTCACGATCAACCGTTTACGGTGGGCCAAACCCAGATCACACCATTAACGATGAGCCATTCCGACCAACAAATCTGTCTT
>JAOUQB010000590.1 GCA_029879555.1 Nitrospirota bacterium
GTATGATGCGAAGCTCCCCCAAGTACTGGTGGATGGGGCGCTGATTGAGCAGGTAGTTATGAATCTTGTCCTGAATGCGGTGCAGTCGCTTCAAAAGGGAGGATACGTGAGTCTTGAGACACGAAAGCATGACGATATCTGTGAAATTATTGTTGAAGATAATGGGTGTGGGATTGCTCCCAATGTACGGGCTCATATTTTTGATCCATTTTTTACAACCAAGGGCACTGGAGAGGGGACCGGGTTGGGTTTGTCGGTCAGTTTGGGAATTGTACAGCGGCATGGCGGTGAAATGTTGGTGGAGAGTGAGGAAGGGCAGGGAACCCGGTTTACGGTTCGTTTACCTTTTGTTCGGGCACGGATGCCATCGATGATCAAGGTGGGTTCATGAAAAAGGGGTCAATCCTTATCATTGATGATGAGCCACTCATGCGAGTATCCATGGTGGATGCGCTTTTGGCGGTTGGCTATGCGGTTCAAGAGGCGAGTACAGGTTCCGAAGGATTGGAGCGATTGCAGTCGACTGAATTTAATTTAGTCATTACTGATTTACGATTGCCCGGGGCCGATGGTCTTCAAATTGTCGCAAAATGCAAAGAGCAATGGCCCAATACGGAGGTCATTGTGATCACCGCCCATGGTTCGGTCGATACGGCCGTTCATGCGATGAAAGGCGGGGCCTACGATTATATTACGAAACCCTTTTCGATGGATGAATTATTATTGAGCGTAGAGCGTGTTCATGGAGTGGTGGCCTTACGCGAAGAAAATCGTGTCTTGCGGGAAGAATTGGAGCATAAATTCAGTTTTCAAGGAATTATCGGAAAAAATGAGCGGATGCGTCAGGTGTTGGAGAAGATCAAACTGGTGGCAAACACCGATTCGACGGTATTAATCGTGGGGGAGAGTGGGACGGGAAAAGAATTGGTGGCGAATGCCATTCATGCGAATAGTACCCGACATCAATATGCGCTCATCAAAGTCAGTTGTGCCGCGCTTCCTGAAACATTGTTGGAAGCAGAATTATTTGGTCATGAAAAAGGTGCCTTTACGGGGGCGCTTCGACAGCGTCGTGGGCGGTTTGAATTGGCACACCAGGGAACATTATTTTTGGATGAGATCGGAGAAATTTCCCCTGTTGTCCAAATAAAATTGTTGCGGGTATTACAAGAGCGGCAATTCGAAAGGGTTGGGGGGAATGAGACGATTGAGGCCGATGTGCGGCTGGTCTGTGCGACGCAAAAGGATCTGAAAAAAGAAGTTGAGCAGGGACGATTTCGTGAGGATTTGTATTATCGCCTCAATGTGGTGCCCGTCCAGTTGCCACCGCTTCGGGAGCGGCGAGAAGATATTTTGACGCTCGCCCAACATTTTTTGGAGGTTTTGGCTACTCGCAATCAACAAAAATGCCAGACGTTATCTCGTCAAGCTCGGGAGGTGTTGTTTCGATATGGATTTCCGGGGAATGTGCGGGAACTAGAAAATACCATTGAGCGGGCCGTCGCATTGGCCCAACAGTCTGAAGAGATTCAAGTGGTAGATTTGTGTGGACAAAGCCGATGCCCCTATTCCGGAGGGGAACCACAAAAGGATTGTGGTTTTTGTGGAGAACAGGACCGAAAAAATACTACGAAACGTGGAACCCTTGAAACGTTAGTGGCGGCTCGTGAGCAATTTGAGCGGGCCCACATTCTTGAAATCTTGCAACGAACCGGGTGGAGCCGAACGACCGCAGCGCAGGTGTTAGGTTTGTCCCGAAAGGGACTGTGGGAGAAATGTAAACGCTATGACATCGTCCGATCGGGAGAGGGGGCCGACTCTGACCGAGATGAGGCTCTTGACGAATAAATGAACCTGTCTGTGGTTTTCCCCTCGGTGCTGAGCCCTACTCTCCACCTTCCCATAGCGTGAGAACCCGGTCGTTCCCGGCGGTTGCCAGGTATTTGCCATCAGCGGATAGCGCAATCCCTCGCACGGGCCCTTTGTGGGATTTGATCGTGCGAAATTGGCGGCCACTTTCGATATCCCACATTTTCACTGTTCCATCATCGCTAGCACTAATCAGGACCTT
>JAOUQB010000591.1 GCA_029879555.1 Nitrospirota bacterium
ACCCTGAGTCACCGCTTCCTGAATCCATGCTTCAACTCGCATGGCAGCTTGTTCATTGATTAACGGCCCCACCACGGTGGTCTCTAAGGCAGGATCGCCCATAGGCAAGGTTCGAACTTTGTCTACGAACGATTGCAAAAAACGGTCATAGTGTGATTGGTGAACAAAAATCCTCTGCACGGAAATACAGGTTTGTCCGGCATAGCCGAACCCTCCAGCCACACAGCGCGCCACCGCTGTGTCAAGATTCGCGTCTGGTTCGATAATGACACCGGCGTTGCCGCCTAATTCCAATAACACGCGTTTGTGCCCGGCTTTCCTCTTTAACATCCAGCCTATGTTCACCGAGCCGGTAAAGCTCAAGGCCTGAAAGACTGGGTGCTCGACCATGCGTTCTGCCAACGCGTTGGAGCATGGGAGAATGGTGAGCGCCGTTGGTGGCAAGTCGGTGGTTAAAAAGACCTCACCTAAGAGGAGGGCTGTGAGGGGAGTTTGAGGTGCCGGTTTCAGGACAAGGGGGTTTCCTGCAGCCAAACAAGGCGCGACTTTGTGAGCCACGAGGTTCAAGGGAAAATTGAAGGGGGTAATCCCGAGCACAGGGCCGAGGGGAAAACGCCTGACGGTGGCGGTGTATGGTTCGCCTCCTGGCGTGAGGTCCATGGGAATGGTTTCGCCGGGAATGCGTGTGCTTTCTTCGGCCGCGAGGCGAAACGTGTGAATGCCACGGTCTATTTCTCGTCGAGCATCGGTGAGCGGTTTGCCGGCTTCCTGGCTCAGGGTGCGAGAAAATTCATCATGTCGAGCGGCAATGCCATCAGCAATGCGTGCAAGTGCTCGTGCTTTGACATGCGCAGGGGCGGCCGCGAGGTCTGATGCGGCCTGTTTCATGGACTCAATGGCCTGATCGATGTGGTGAGATTCGGCCTGGCATACCATGGCCAAAAGATCGTCCGAATAGGGGCTCCGCACGGATTCAAGGGAAGAAGTTTGGACCCATTGGCCATTGAGTAAAAACGGTTTGGCCGTGTTTGCGGTCATGGGGATGAAGAGCCTTGGGAATACGTATGAGCGGTCTTACTCTACCGGTTGGTCCACATTGGAGTCTTTAGCCGGAGCAGACGCGGAGGGCCATTGTTCGGCTTTTCGGATGAGATCTTCTGTGCCCCAATCTTTGATGGCTTCCAAATTGAATGGTTCAAAGGTTCCAATGGCTCCGCATCCGGGACAGCCTTCCACTGGAACTTTCGCTTGGAACACTTCCTCCAAGCAGGTTAAGCACACAAAGAGATTGGGCTCACCTTCCTGACATTCCACTGGCCAAAACGACAATGATTCAGTCATGAAAATTCCCTGCAAGGTTGAGACATCGATTAAGAAAACTTGCTGACAACACGAGCAATGTACCTGGATTCACTCAATAAGATCAATGAGATTCCTGCCTAAACCGTCACGGAGGGTGATTTGGGGCGAATGTCGGGTTAGGAGGCAGGGGCTTTTGCGTCTGCGGACGATTGAAGATTCAAAAGCTTGTCGATTTCTTCTTTAAAGGTTTCGTATGGGAAGGCGCCCGGAATCAAAATGAGATTGGGATCGTCTGGTACGTTGGTGGGGAAAATGACAAATGCAGGAGTCCCACGAATGCCTAAGGTGCCTGCGTCCTTCAGATCTTTTTCGATGTCAGGAAAATATTTATGAGTCTCCAGACATTGCGAAAATTGTCCCTCTTGTAATTTCAGCTCGGTAGCCATTTGTTTCAGGTTCTCAGGACTAAATTGGCCATCACTGTTAAAGAGGCGATCATGCATGGGCCAGTAGGCTTGTTGCTCTCCGGCGCACCGGGCGGCATCGGCGGCCCGAAGGGGGCTGCCTAAGCCACGTGGGAAGTCCCGATAGATGAAGCGGACTTTCCCGGTTTCAATGTATTCCGATAATAACTTTGGGAATGTTTCATGAAAAAATTTTTGGCAAAAATGACAGGTAAAATCGGAATATTCCACCAAGGTAATCGGGGCCTTCGGGTCGCCCCGTACCACATCGTCATCTTGGATCAAGAACTCAGGGGCCTTGG
>JAOUQB010000087.1 GCA_029879555.1 Nitrospirota bacterium
TTGGGTGTGGTTCCTTTCGAATCGTCCTGTTTGCTCCGTTTAAACCATCCCATGGACGGTAAGGCCCTTTCTTGTCATGACGACAGCCAAGAGGAGTGAACTAGACATGCACAATGGAAAACATGTGGGTGAGGAAATGAAGGCACACGCACAGTGTCTGAATAATACTAACTCATTTCATTGGTCAGAAAACATTACCATAGGGTGAGAGACCCGGCAAGAAAATCCAGAAGGCCGATGAGGAAAGAAAGGGAACACCGCGACCACTGTTCGCATCAAAAAGGTGTCACCCACCCCTGGCATGCATTTCCAGATGCGGGTCTTGGCGTAATCGATCAATATCAATAAATCGTCCACGCCCAGTGCTGGTTTCCAGCTCTTTGCGTTCTTCGGCCCCACGATCTCGACGGGTTTCCCATACCGATTGGATCATGCTGACCAAATCCTCTCGTGAACGCCTATCCCGAATGGGCTTACGCAAATCCAAACCCGATTTGGCATACAGGCACAAATACCACATCCCATCAGCCGTCAATCGGCTTCGGTCGCAGGTCGTGCAAAAAGGCATGGTCGTGGAAGGAATGATCCCAAAGGTAGTGCCATCAGGAAGACGAAATCGCTGAGCTGGAGCGGAGCTTATCTCGTGCAGGGGCTCAATCGTGCCATAATAGTTCGTCAGCAGCAGGAGAATGTCTTTGCGTGAGAGCACTTTATCAGGCGACCAATCATTGGCCCCGCCCACATCCATATATTCTATAAACCGCACCTCTCCATTTACCCGCCTCCCATATTCAATCAAGGGAATCAACTCATCATCGTTGTAGCCCTTCATCGCGACCGTATCTAACTTTAAGCCGCTGAACCCAGCCCGGCCAACGGATTCAATGCCTTCAAATACCTGCGCCAAGGTATCCCGTCGCGTCAGGGCTTTAAACCGTTCAGGCTTTAAGGTATCCAGGCTCACCGTGATGCGATGCAGGCCTGCATCAAACAAATTCTGCGCATGCTCCGCCAGCAATACCCCGTTGGTCGTCATCGCAATATCTTGAATGCGGGTATTCTTCTGAAGCATGCCAATCAAAGAGGCCAAATCTTTCCGGAGAAGCGGTTCTCCGCCGGTAATGCGCACTCGATCAACGCCTTGTTCTGAGAACAATTCGGTTAAAAAAACAATTTCTTTGAAGGTCAACAAGGTTTCGCGTGGTAACCACACATAGTCTTCCTCGGGCATACAATACTGGCAACGCAAATTACAACGGTCCGTGACCGATATACGCAGCGATCGTAAGGGCCGCCCCCAGATATCCTTTGCAGGCTCAGGCAATACGTGTTGGTTACTCATAGGATTTTTGAATAATACAGGTTTTCATAAGCAAATAAATCCAGAGACATATTGGATGGGAAAGACTTTGGGTCGGTTCAAAAATGTCGTCCAGCAAGGCCGCAGATAATTTTGGGCGCGGAACGTACTTCCAGTACGTGAGCACTCGAAATTGGCGAGAACGCCGCTGGCGCCTTTTTTCAACCGAGCCCTATGAGGCATTAGGGATGTTCCTCGACCCACACATCACCCTGGGGGGTGTATTCCATTTTCCAGATCGGCGTAATCTTTTTAAGTTCATCGATGCACCATTGGCAGGCCTTAAAGGCATCAGCTCGATGTTCAGCCCCGATAATGATCAACACAATATTTTCACCAATTTCGATCGGACCATAACGATGAAGGACGAGTGCTTCAATAATGTCAAAATCTTGCAAGGCCCGTTCTCGAATTTCTTTCAACTTTTTTTGAGCCATGCCTTCATAATGCTCAAAGGTCATTGAACTCACCTCGTGGCCTTTGGAATGATCACGAGCCGTCCCTAAAAACATCGCAATACCACCGATACGGGTGGAACGAGCCCGAACCCGCTCTAATTCTTCATCAATCGAAAAATTTTCCAGCTGAACTCGAACCAACATACTTGCTTCTGTTTCAACAGCCATAACGTGCCTTCCTCAGTTCATGCCTTTAGATGGATTGTGTTCAACCATTATGCGCCACCGGCAAAAGGCGGTAATAACGCAATCTCATCCGAATCACCCAACGCGGTTTCCCAATGAGCAATTTCTTGATTCACAGACACCACCACTTTTTTCTGGTGCAACAATTCGCCTAAGGGAGGATATTGGGCATGAAGCGTACTCACCAGATCTTGGACTTGCGCCCCATCGGCCAAAGGGACATCCAAGACACTCTGCCCAGCCACTAAGGTTTTCAACATGCCAAAAAGTTTAATCTGAGCCATAGTCAATAATAAAATTTCATCATATCGTGAAGGGAAAAACCTTACCCGCCACTCACCACGGCCGCACGTTGATACAATCCCGATTTCCCGCCAGACTTCGACACTAGAAAAATCTCCCCAAACTCCATCCCTTTATCTACCGCCTTACACATATCATAAATGGTCAGAGCCGCCACTGAAACCGCCGTCATCGCTTCCATCTCCACGCCAGTATTTCCAGTGGTCTTCACCATCGCTTCAATTGTGATGGAACAACGACCCGAGGCATCCGGTTTGGCCTCTTCAGAAAAATTCACATCTACGCCGCTTAATAAGAGAGGGTGGCACATGGGAATCACATCAGGAGTCCGCTTGGCCCCCATTACCCCAGCGACTTGGGCCACGGCCAGCACATCCCCCTTCGCGATACGACCTTTTTGAATTCTTTCAAGGGTTTCCGGCAGCATCCAGACCTTCCCCTGAGCCACAGCCACACGCGCCGTGGCTCGCTTATCCGTCACGTCCACCATCCTCGCACGACCGGATTCATTAAAATGAGTCAATTGGCTCATGACATACCCAAGGATTCTTCGGTTGCTCTGTCAGAAATGCTTGAAAACCTTAAAATTATAGAGAGGCCCGAAAACCCTGGTCAAGCTAAAGTCAGGCCTAATGAGGCTTGACAAGGGTCGAATCTCACCCTATAAAACCTGCCACAAGCGACAACATAAACGATAAAGGAACGCCGATGGACTCACCCACCTTACCCAACCCCCAATTAGCCAATAAGAAATTAGGACTACTCCTGTCCACCGCCCCCGATAATCCCAATGCCGAGACGGTCTACCAACTCTCCAAAACGGCGTTAGCCAATAAGGTCGATACCTACCTCTATTTCATTGATGAAGGCGTCCTCAACTTAAAGGATCCCCGATTTGCGGAATTGGGCAAGGCAGGATTAAAACTGTTCGTCTGTGCGTACGGATGCCAACAGCACAACATCTCAACGGACGGCTATGGCAAAGAGGTCAACTTCTGCGGCCTCGTCATCCTCTCCAATATCATCGACGGCTGCGACCGCTTCCTCGCTTTTAATTAGTATCTCCCCATTTCCTTTCAAATAACTTCCCGTCGTTATTCCCACAATTTTTTTGCGGGAATCCATCTTGGTATGTATTTACCTAACGGCATATCAATTAAACCTGGTGCAGCGATATCTCCAACATTGGAGTTTCAAAGCTTCCCGATATTGCCGGGTTTCGGCCCGGCAGCCGAGCCACTTTGGTTTCGGTCAAAGTGGCCAAAACTATTGACGCCCAGTCTGGCCAGAGTCAATGGAACGGACGCCAGACGGAAGACGGGCCAACTCGCTCCGCTCAAACAAGCCCGGCGAAGCAATAAGAGCGTCCGCCCAAGAGCCAGCCAGCAGGCGTCGAATACCATGAAGAGGCGTCCCAGGCCGGTCCGTCATGGTCAGATACATCAAATGTTGATGTGACTAGATTTCTCTCAGTCGATGAGAACTTTTGGAATTTTCTGGCCTGGTGGCATGACCGAGCAGTGTATTAGTAGGCTGACTAAGTAGACTCCGATTCAGAGTCCGGCGTCACAATGATCGACGAGCGACATGGACTGCATTATTCGTTCAATCTGCAGGCGATATTGTTGATACGTGGCTTTGGTGCTGCCAGTAAAGGTGATGTGCCACGTGTCTTTCCCACACAATAAGCGGACGCTACTGCTGTAGCCTCGTGCACCTTTATCTACATCGTGAAATTCAATCGCGGAATGCCCATTGATCGTGAGGGGCTTCATCGCACCATATGAATCCACGCCTCCCCGCATTTGCGCTTCGGTTAAAAACTTCGCTCGTTCCTGAATGAGATATTCCGGTGTTGGAACAATCTTAAATTGTTCCTTGGCAATCATCACGCGAAAGGCAGGAAGATTGAGTAACACATCGAGACCGACCACCGACACCTGCGTGTTGCCGATCCCTTGTAATTGCTGATTCAACATCCCCTGAATTTTGTCTGTACTTTTTGGACTCATCCGTTTCCATTCAGACGGATAAGAAAGTGCCAGTCCATGATTTTGAAATGACTGCCAACCACTCTGGCCTATACCGAGTGTCGGCAATACGAGAACGAGCATTCCAACGAATATGACTAAATAGAAAATACAAGAAGTCGCTTTTCTCATCATTCTCCCCTCGTCTGTACTCGGATTCATAGAATAAATGCTATTTTTGCGGCCTCGTCACCCTCTCCAACATCACCGACGACTTGGATCGTTTTTTAGCCTTTAATTAAAGTCTTAATTTTGACACTTGGATCCGGTTGACCCTAGCCACGCCACCGCCCCAGCGCCCGCCGCATAGCCACTGGCAAAACAGGCGGTCAGCAAATACCCCCCAGTCGGGGCTTCCCAATCCAGCATTTCGCCAGCACAAAACACCCCAGGCAGCGTGCGGATCCTTAGCTGATCATCCAACGCTTCAAAAGACACCCCACCGGCCGTGCTGATGGCTTCTGCTAAGGGGCGGGGCGCGATGAGTGGAATCGGCAAGGCCTTAATGGCAGTGGCCAGACACGCCGGATCAGAAAATTTCTCCTTCGGCACATATTCTCTCAGAAGCCCGGCCTTCACCCCTTCAATCCCGACACAACGCTTCAGGTGGTTAGCCATCGAGCGTGAGCCTCGTGGTCGAGACAACTCACGAATGATGCGTGACAGCTCCCGGTCCGGCGCTAAATCCACGTTGATGATGGCAGTGCCCGTTGCCAAGATCTCATCTCGCAACAACGCGGAAAGCGAATAGATGACCCCGCCTTCCAGGCCTGTCTCCGTCACCACACATTCCCCTTGCTGACGGAACTCCTTGCCCTCGTGCGTTTTCCCGGAAATAAGCACTGGCTTCACGGGATGCCCCGAAAAGCGCGTACGAAGGTGCTCACTCCAGTTCACATCAAAACCACAATTGGCTGGCTTCAATGGTTCGATGGGAATACCCCGATCCGCGAGCAAAGGCACCCACGCACCGGTAGAACCCAGTTGCGGCCAACTCCCCCCACCCAACGCCAGAATCACCGCGTCAGCCTGGACGAATCGCTCCCCTTGTGGCGTTGCAAAACGGAGAGCTCCAATCTCATCCCATCCACTCCACCGATGCCGAACATGAATGGTGACCCCATCCTGACGCAACCGACGAAGCCACGCACGTAACAATGGCGCTGATTTGAGATCAGAGGGAAACACTCGACCGGAGGACCCCACAAACGTCTCAATGCCCAAATCACGCGCCCATGCGCGTAACGCCTCCGGCCCAAACTGTTCCAGCAGCGGTTGGATGTATGCCCGCCGAGCGCCATACCGCGAGAGAAATGACTCCACCGGTTCCGAATGCGTCAGATTCAACCCACCCTTCCCCGCCAACAAGAATTTTCGCCCGACCGAAGGCATCGCCTCATGCACCTCCACCTGTGCCCCTCTGGAGATCGCCACCTCCGCCGCCATCAGCCCAGCCGGTCCCCCACCAATCACCGCAATCTTCATATCGTTCGCATTCCTAATTCGTCTTCGCTGATAGCAACCAAATCATCCGCAGTATTCCCCACCAATCCTAAAGAAGCAAGACACCCCTAAGAAGCCAAACCTACCAACCCACCCCCAAAGAGGGTCAGACTCGAATTAATTTGGCGTTTCTGCTTTTTCATTTAAATATCCATCGTTCTTTCCTGTAAAAATTTTTCACTCATTTCCCTTCACACGGAGGCCCCTTTACTGAAAAACCATGGAAGTAGTGCGGACCGCCTTCAAGGACCATGAATCCCGCATCAGATAGTTTTGCAGGCGAAGAATAAAGAGCATCGGAGTAAAGCTATGGCTCCAGGAGACAGACTTGTTTAGCACGTTCAAACAGTTCCTCAAAGGCATAGCGTCCTTGGGAGTATTGGTCTTCGGCAGCCATCACCTTTTTGGTCTGCTCGGGAACCTGCCAGATCGCCATCTCACATCGTAAGGCCTTCTGTGCACTATAGGCTCCACCACCTGTACAGATCGAGATTTCCCCATAGGCTCCACGTTCACGAGCCCTGGCCAATTCCATGGTGCGGCGATACGGAACGAGGGCCTCGCGTGCTTTATGGAGTTTTTCCAGCGCCGTTTCACAGGAAGGCGAATAGGGGGCAGCGTTCACAGGCCACGCCCAAAGCACGATCAGGCCCAATGCCAAGACCCAATCACACAACCGCATTCGAGTTCCTATTAAAAGCCGAGGCATATGCGCGTTGAGACAATATCTGAAGGAGACGGAAAACGGGGCATGGGCATTGACCGTGTTACAAGCTGGTCGTGTTTCTTTTAATACACCGAACCTGGAAGGCTACGCTACCATAGATCCTTTTGCCCATCAATCAGAAAATAGCGCTGCCGGCAAGACAACCATCTCTCTCACGTGAGGAAGGATACAAAAAATCGTACGATGTTATTGGTGAGTCATAAGGAAAGAACGCGTTAACGTTGGGCGTCAGGCTTCCAACTCAAGCCAATATTCAGAATTCGTTGGATCAGCGCTTCATAGGGCAGGCCTGCACGTTCAGCAGATTCCGCGAGATCTTCACCATAGGCTAATTGCGCGTTAGGATTGGCCTCTAAAAAGTAGAGACGGTTCTTGGCATCTAATCGAAAATCCATTCGAGCATACCCACTGAGACCTAAGATATGGTACGCCCGCTTGGCTGTGCGTTGAATATTTCTGACCAACCGAGAGGGCAGCCCCTCTACTTCGCCGGATTGTATTTTATATTTTTCTTGATATTTCACACTCCATTTCACGCGAGCCGTGGCAATCTGAGCCGCGTCTGATGGGAGATTTTTTAAATCCAACTCCCATACGGGGAGGACCTGCAATCGCCGATTACCCAAAATCCCCACATAGAGTTCTCGCCCATCGATATACCGTTCGGCAATAGCCCCGGTCCCCACCGTTTGATGGACGAATTCCACGCGCTCTTTTAATTTATCCTCGTCATACACAATCGAGGCTTGTGAAATGCCCAGGGAGGCTTCTTCGCTAATCGATTTCACGATGACCGGAAACGGGAATTCTCCCGTCCACTTAATGACTCGGTCTAAGGGAAACACGGCAAAGTCCGGGCAGCGAATCCCATGATAGGCCATAATTTTTTTCGACCATCCCTTATCCCTAGTCAATACCAGCCCTTTGGGATTACAGCCGGTATAGGGCACACCCAGTAATTCCAAATAGGACACCACGTTTTGGTCGAATGCCGGATTGCCATTAAATTCCTCTAGTAAATTAAAGGCAATGTGCGGCTTCCAATCGTTCACGATTTGATCAATTACTCGCAAATCATCCCGCACACCCAACGCGGTGACCTCATGCCCCAAATCCCTCAAAGTCGTCACCACATCAAATTCCGTCTTCCACGCCACCGAGGCCAGGTCAACGCCTTCCGGATGATCCGGCGGCACGAGATCTTGATGCATGAGGACCATGACCCGCAATTTTCTCATAGGACCAAACGATGCCGTCCTCCATGTAAATAGTTCATGGTCTGCACAGTTAATAAAATTGTGAAATCGACTTTCGCTTGATCTTCAGGAACCGCCAAATGGAGATTTTTTTGTCGGCAATGGGTGATCATATCTCGCAAGACTTGGTCGATCGTGTATTGATATTCTCCCGTCCATTCAGCCACCTTGCGACGCACTTCTTTTCGGAATTTCCGAATAAAGTTTGCCGCAGAGGGATTACCAGCCTTATCCGGATCTCCGGAAAACAAACGACGCAAATCCCGATCGTAAAAATTGGGATAGTCCAACCCATAGCGCTCGCGTTTACTCTGATAATGTTCGCGCAGCGTTTTCTGAAGACGTCCAATAGGATCCACTCGCTCTTTTTTGGTTACAATAGGCGGAACTCCCACTAATTCTTTCATCAGCCCATCGACGTACTCCAACTTTTTCAGCGCAGGCCATCCGACATACCGCTCCCGCCAACGGGAATTCGGCCTCAGCCACACCGCAAAGGTCTCGGCAAAATCCTCGTCCGGATGGCTTTGGGCATACCACATATCCAAATGCAGCACGAAACTCTTG
>JAOUQB010000592.1 GCA_029879555.1 Nitrospirota bacterium
CGGCAAAGGCGTGAGAATAAAAAATTCTACGATATCAACGGGAAGTTCCTTTTTGAGGATCTCTATATCACGGGCAATACTGGCGGGGGTATCCGTCGGGAATCCCAGAATGTAGCCACCAACCGTCGTGCAGCCATGATTTTTCCAGGCTTGGAGCATCTTCCGATACTCCCAGATTTTGTTCTGTCGCTTTTTCGCGCCGACCAATGATTCAGGATTCAGGCTTTCCAACCCTATAAAAATATTATGGCACCCGGCCCGCACCGCCTTTTCAATGAACCGAGGAATTTTATGACACAGCGTATCCACTTGAATAGTCAGGGAAAGAGGCAAGCCTTCTTTCTCACGGATTTGAATCATTCTGTCCAATATCGGCTCCCACCCTTTATTGCGGGCAAAATCGTCATCCGTAATGAAAAATCGCCAGACGCCTTGTTGAAGGTTCGCCCGAATCAACGTCTCAATATCATCGGCAGACCGTGACCGAGAGGTCCGGCCTTGCACGTTGATGATGGTACAGAAGCTACATTGGAAGGGACATCCCCGTCCGGCATCAAAACTGGAGAGTCGCCGAAAGGTTCGTTTCACCAAGCTGGCAGGAAGGAAGGGAGGAGGGATACCCTCCAAGCTTGGCGTGGTACTTAAAAAATTATAGGAAGACTTCAACCGCTTGGTGTAGGCATCGTGGAGAAGGGCATCCAAATGCCCTTCAGCTTCGCCAGCAATGAGGGTAAACCCTTCAGCCAACGCTTGTTGAATATCGGGTGGCAATGCTTTCAACATGGCGTAACATCCACTCACATGAAAACCGCCAATTACGACTGGGATCCCAGCCCGAAGAAACGTCCTTCCTAAATCCAGGGACCGAGGAAACTGGTTGGTTTGAACCCCAACAAAGCCAATCATTCCCCCAAGTCCTTGGCGGATGCGTGTAATAATTCGCTTGGTGGGGATGACCATATTGGTTTCGTCATAAATTTCTACCTGGATGGGGACGTGTTCTCCCAACACTCGTCGCGCCGCACAGTCCATGGCTAAGGTATTCAAGGCCGCCAGGGTATTCGACGGAATGGCCGACCGCCCCCATTGAATGACATATCCCTCATCATCGTAATGAGAAGGCTTGATGAGCACGACATGAAAAGATGGTCTGGTTTTCAACGGAGAGTCCAAGGAGTTAGATCATCATTGACCATGAAGCCCGGAAGCATGCCTGTAGAGGGAGAGAAGCAAAGGAGAATTGCCCGGGCAGAATACCTTCAAAAGGTCTCAAGAACCAGCCATAACCCTACGGGGTCGCCCTAAATGTGTCAAGCAACCTTCAGCAAATGCCCGATCTCACGTTTTTCACATGCTACGAGGATTGTTGATTCGGTATGGTACCGACTCATCTGAATGGTGATAGAGGTCTCGACGAACGTCACGCGCTTTCATCATGGCCTTATATTGACATCTTTGAACCCAAACAGGACAATCGGTATCTATCCCATAGCGCTTTACGAAATCTTTTCCAGGGAGGACCATTCGTTGTCTAACCAGACCCCCTTTGAAACCGAAATCGCTCAACTCCTCGTGACGACATTGAACTTGAAGGTGGAACCGGGTGAAATCTCGCCGTTAGACCCCTTATTTGGGGAAGGGTTGGGATTGGACTCCATTGATGCGCTAGAAATTGCGTTGGTGGTTCATCAACATTACGGTTACAAATTACGGTCCGATGACCCAGATAACACTACGATATTTTCGTCCCTTCGCTCGCTGTGTGAAGCCATTCAGAAGAACCGGACGATCCCATAACTGACAGGCGCAGAGTCGAGATTTACATTCTCTCACCATCCGTCTCAAGACCCTGGACGTTTTCTGAGGCGAACCTCCCTCATCAGGTACGCTCCTTCTATCAACCATATTCTTTTTACCCAAGCTCCTAGATTAAACCAGACAAATGGCGTACTCCCCTTTTCTCGGTCCCTATCAGCCGCATAGCACCGTCGCTTGGTACCATGGAGAGTCCATGTCGACCAGCCGAGCGTTATCGCATGTGGCCTGTATTCGTCGTCAATTGCCC
>JAOUQB010000593.1 GCA_029879555.1 Nitrospirota bacterium
TGTCTCACTCGATTCTTCTTTCTTCCTCCAATTTTTCCCCTTCCCCGAAAATCGAGAATCTTGTCGGTTGTCTATGGCTTCGTTGAAGAAAACCCACGATTGTTGAGAAAAAGCTTCGTGATTCTTGTGAATGGCGAGGACTACCACCTGTAGGGTGATCCCTCCAATATCCCTGATTGGTAGCCACTGCCGGTATGGCCCCTACGCGGATGGCTCTTCTTGGATGTAGAGGGAAAATCTCGCAACTGCCCAGGACAGTGAAAGAATTCTTGTGGAATCCTGCCCCAGATTTCACTTGGTAGTAAGGAGAATGTCTTATTCCGGGGTGGGAGATCGGTTGGGGACTGGAGAGAGAAACACTTGGAAGTTACGTGCTGGCCTTGTTCTTGCAAATTGAAGGCGAGGGATGTTGTGCGCTGAGGACTTTTCGATCATTTGTTTGTGCGAGAAAAGGAGTATTGAGTCATGATGGTTCGCTTACAACCAGTGAACATAATGGTATGGAGTCTTATTCTCGTGATGGCGTTGTTCGTTACGGGCTGTGGACATCGTTCATCACATGGCAGTCAGGCTCATTCCAAAAAGTTTAATAAAGCCCGCATGGTGGCGCATCAACCAACTGGATCAGATCTCACGGTGTTGAAAGGACCAGCTGGTGGTGAGGGGTATTTTGGTCAAGAAGCTGCCTCATTGTCCGATGCGCTGAATGCAGATACGTTCATTCAAGAAGATCCGCAATTTGGTTACGAGGAGAATAATACGGGTTCGCCCAATGATTACTGGGTGAATCGAACGCGGGCCGAACAGTTTACCGCTCAAGCCGGGCTTGAGGATGTGCATTTTGACTTCAATAGCATTCAATTGAGTGAACAAGCCAAAACGATTTTAATGGCCAATGCCGAATGGCTCAAGGCCCATCCTCATGCCGAGATGACCATTGAGGGCCATTGCGATGATCGGGGTACTTCCTCGTATAACTATGTGTTAGGGGAAAAACGGGCCCTTCGCACCAAGGCTTTTCTTACCAGTTTAGGTGTATCCGGTGAACGCCTGAAGGTTATGTCTTTTGGAAAAGACAATCCGGCATGTTGGGACCCGACGGAACCCTGCTATCACAAAAATCGACGAGCACATTTGGTTCTTGGTTTGAAGGTGGCGTCAACGGTGATGCGGTAAGTTCGTGAGGGCGAAGTCTTCATTGAAGAGACCGACGTTTCTTTGAGGTATTCTGGTATGGCCAAGAATAATAAGATGTTTATGAGTGAGCGATGGTCTTTTGCTGTGCCTCTGAGCGCGGGCGTGATTTTGCTCTTGATAGGAACGCAGTTCGCTGGTTGTGTGGCCCAACAGGCTGATGTGGTCAGAATCAAGCGGGAATTGGATGCCAAAATCAGTCAGCTTGATAAAAGTAAAACCTCTCTTCAGCAGGCGGTGACTGATGCCAATACCGCGTTGGAGAAAGCCAATGTTCTTATTGCCGGGCAACGCGCCGAAATCCAAGAATTATTGCACACTCGTGCCGAGGTGGTGGATCAGGTGGCCACGCTCAAGGATACGGATTTATCCCAGGTTAGAGGGGCCCTCGAAAAAAATCAGCACCTTGTTGAAACGTTGGATCAGAAATATCGTCTCCTGCAGTCCAAAGTGCAGACGGTTGAAGTCAATGCTCAACAATCACGGGAAGCCCTGGATCCTCTCGTGCGGGAATTTCGAACGCAATTAAAGGCGGAAGAGCAATTACGCACGGAACAGGGGGGGAAGCTTGGGGAATTTCGGACCTCGTTAGTTGACTACCAACAAGTCCTTTCTGTCCTTCGAGACAATGTGAGCAAACAGGAACAACAGGTGACGGCCTTACGACAGTATGTTGATCAATTGAAACAGCAACAGGACTCCAATCATCAAAAAGTTCAAGCGGATGTGAGTGATGTTCAGCAGCATATTCAAAGGGTCATTGGGACATTGGAACAAATTAGTACGAGCTTTAGTGGGCGGTTGGATGCTTACGAACAACAGCGAACGCGAACGTCTTTCAATACCAATTCTGGAATGGTTTTGTCT
>JAOUQB010000594.1 GCA_029879555.1 Nitrospirota bacterium
CACTGTGCGTGTGCCTTCATTTCCTCACCAACATGTTTTCCATTGTGCATGTCTAGTTCACTCCTCTTGGCTGTCGTCATGACAAGAAAGGGCCTTACCGTCCATGGGATGGTTTAAACGGAGCAAACAGGACGATTCGAAAGGAACCACACCCAATATTATGGAGGGGATGTGGATCAAATGTACGGTCTGCCGTGCGACGATTTTTAAACGTGAAGTTGATCGTAACCTCAAAGTCTGTCCCAAGTGCTCCTATCATTTTCCCATGTCGATTGAGGAGCGAGTGGATCTGCTGGTCGATGCCGGAACGTTTCAGGAATGGGACGTGGATCTCATCCCTAATGACCCTTTGCAGTTTGAAGATACACTTCCCTATCACACGCGAGTGAGTAATGCCCAACGAAAAACTGGCAAGCAAGAAGCCATTCTCACTGGACGGTGTGAGATCCAGGGGATTTCCGTGGCAACTGGAATTTTTGATTTTTCCTTTATGGGTGGCAGTATGGGCTCCGTGGTAGGAGAAAAGATTTGTCGTGCCATTGATCGGGCGGTCGCCGATCGACTCCCGTTTCTCTTAGTGACGACGTCGGGGGGCGCCCGGATGCAGGAAGGAACCTTGTCGTTGATGCAAATGGCCAAAACGGCCTCGGCTATCGCGAATCTTCAGGAAGCCCGACTCCCGTATGTCGTGTTATTAACCGATCCAACGTTTGGCGGGGTCACGGCGAGTGTGGCGATGCTCGGCGATGTCATTCTTGCCGAGCCTAAAGCGCTCATTGGATTTGCGGGTCCGCGAGTGATTGAACAAACTATCAAAGAGCGTTTGCCTGATGGCTTTCAACGGGCCGAATTTTTATTGGACCATGGCATGATCGATCAAATTGTGAATCGAAAAGTGCTGAAAGATACTCTCGCCACGTTGCTCATGCATTGTGGAACCGGCGCCATGTCTGCGTAGGCCATCTCCCTCCTCGTTCGTTTCTTGCCGACTATTTGGCGATTCTCTTGGTACCTTATCCAGCCACCCTTGACTATCTCTATTCGTTGCACCGTTTTGGTGTGAAGTTGGGCCTTGAGGCTATTACGGATATTCTTGGGCGTTTAGGAAATCCTCAGCGTCAGTATCCGACTCTTCATATCGCCGGAACCAATGGCAAAGGGTCTTCGGCGGCGATGCTTTCGGCCATGTTACAAGCGGGAGGCTATCGTGTGGGCCTCTATACTTCGCCGCATTTGATGGATTTTCGTGAGCGTATTCGTATTCAAAATGCCCATATTTCAGAAGAGCAGGTGTGCGAATTAACCGCTAGACTTCGAGCGGAGGCGCATCCTCTCGGCACGCTCACCTTTTTTGAATTTTCGACGGCGATGGCCTTCCAGCATTTTTTGGATCAAGAGGTTGAGATTGCGATCATCGAAGTGGGATTAGGCGGACGGTATGATGCGACGAATGTCTTAGCGCCTCTCGGTGTGTTAATAACGGGGATAGGCTTTGATCATGAAGCCTATCTGGGAAACACGCTTTCGGCCATTGCGGGAGAAAAAGCAGGAATTATTCATCAATCGGCTCCGGTGGTATTGGGCGAGATGCCTGGCGATGCTCATCGTGTCTTCGATGAAGTGGCTCACCAGGTTGGATCGCCAATCTATCGTTATGGTCAACATTTTTCTCTTTCCGAACCTCGCGCAACAACGTTTACCTATCAAGGGATTCGAGAATCGATTCCAAGGCTCCAGACGAATTTGCTAGGACGCCATCAGATGCACAATGTTGTCTGTGCGTTGGCCCTACTGGAGTCGGCTACGACGGAGCGCTTCCCTCTCTCCGCCGAGGCCATCAGATTTGGATTGCAGCATGTTCGGTGGAGGGGGCGTCTTGAGATTCTTCAACATGATCCAATGGTCATCGTGGATGGGGCCCATAATCCAGCCGGTGCCAGGGTCTTGTTTGACTTTCTTCAATCACAACTTCATGATTGCCCTGGTCGAAAACTGATTGTCATTCTCGGGATGATGCAGGATAAGAATCATCGTGAGTATTTGCAGATTGTCCTCCCTC
>JAOUQB010000596.1 GCA_029879555.1 Nitrospirota bacterium
ACTCGGATTTTCCATTCTTGAGAAGGCAATCGCGCCAAAATAGTGGGCGCTTCGGCTAAAAACGTGATCGCTTGCTCAGGAGAACGGTCAGCCAAATTCGAGCCAAGGTCAATAACCCGTCGTTTCACCTCTGGTTCGGCGATCTCCCCAAAAAGACTGGGACTCGTCCGAAAAAACTCTAAGGTGCCTACATAGTCAGGCTTCCCGAAACTATTTTGCACCATCAATTTCATGCCAAATCCAATCCAATCTTTGGCACCTTCCAAGGGGATCGCCCTGGCAATCGCTGGGCTCTCACGGAAAAATTCATTTCCTAACACATAGTTCCATCCCGCTAACTCCATCCCTAACGAAGCCCACTGCTGCATATCTGCCCGTGAATGATCTTGGGACAACTGAGGCAGCACCTTAAACCACTCATACGCACATTGTGGCGCGGACTCCATAGGCCCGTCGGCTAATTCCAGGACCTGTACCAGAAGCTCGTCTCTTTGTGGAGCCTCTCCTAAAAATCCAAGAATCATAGGACTTTCCTTAAAATAACGAAGACCCAATGCCCCAGTTGCCTGCGCGAGGGTAATACCCAAATCAAGCCATGGGACGACACTACTCAGACAACTCCGGCGGCCTATCTCACCTAAAGCTGAAATGGCTTCTCCTTGAATTTTTGAGGAAATCTCCCCCAATTCATCTAATAATTCTAAAATGGTGGTCGGACATTGAAGATCCGCTATTTGGCTGACAAGATTCTGAGCCGTCCTCAGATCTATCTGATCGACTAACAGCTTTTCGAGCCTCTGTAATTGGGTTTGTTGCATCATCAGTAATAACTTGCAGTTTATTTGACTCGACTAGGCAGTTTTTTCTATTTAACGCTTACGGGTAAACATACTTAGCCACAAAACCTTTATGCGGATGGGCATTATAAAAGTGCCCTAGGGGCTTGTAAACCAACGCCCACAATAATGATTCTCAGGCCCATTGTCTCCCTGACCTACCAATATTACCCCCAAGATACCTCTCTAACTTTTCATCCCAGGATTTGCGATAGGCGATCTTGTAAGGCTTGCGCCGTTTTGCCTTCAATCAAAACTCGTTTCTGTCTTGTACTTTTTCCCGAGTGAAGCCGGACGTCCCGCCGTGACACATCAAAACACCGTGCCAAAAATTGGCATAGCTCATGGTTGGCCTCACCTTCAACCGGGGGTGCCATTAGACGAACCTTAAGCGCATCGCCATGAAATCCAACGATTTCTGTTTTCGACGCTCGAGGCTGACAATAGATACGCAGCTCCACTTTCCCAGAGCGGGTTATGATCCAATTTGGAATGCCCACTTAAAGCTACCTTCGAATAATCACCATCAAAGCGCTGATATTCTTACTCAAACAAAGAACAAGAAGAGAATAAAATGAACGGATCATAACCGCCGAAAACACCATTAATCTATTTGGATTCAATGAGTTATATAGACATCGTGCATTCTTGACAGGGCGATGAGTTCATAGTACACTTATTCAAAGTTGAGAACTATTATCATTATCGTTTCAAGCAAATACACAACACAAAACCATGTACATTTGCATCTGTAAAGGCATTCGTGAATCTGATGTTCAGGAGTTGGGAAAAGCAGGAGTGACCTGCCCAAAAAAACTGGCGTCTGCCTTAGAATTGGATGACAAGAAAAATTGTTGTGGTCGCTGCATCAAGAATATCTCGAAATTTGTCGCACTCGCCGAAGAAGAATTCTCCTGCTCGGAATCTCCGGTTCTCCATTAACCCCTTTTCTGCATTCAGAAACAAGCGTAAGCTCCGTTCTCTCTAGCCAAATAGACATTCCTTAGAATATGACATCCAAGGTACCGGCTCCCTGCCAGCGCATCCAGCCACCCACACCTAACAGGAAGAATACAAAGATCAAGACAACAAAATCTCGCCTTTCCATCTTTCCACTCATAGGATAAGAGCGATGCGCAGTGGGATGGAACCCTTTGGACTCTAAGGCCATAGCTAATAGATTGGTTTGACGAAGTGCATGCCCAATTAGCGGTACGACTAA
>JAOUQB010000595.1 GCA_029879555.1 Nitrospirota bacterium
ATGCCCGCGAGCGACCAAAATACGCACAGCCAGCCAGTCACTCACACCCAGGGCTTCTCATTCTTCCCATAGGTTAATTGAGCAATATTTTTTGGACAACTTGTCTATTCCATCAGACAACTTGTCAATAATTTTATTGCCGCTGGCGATACTGATAAGAGCCAAAACCAACATTCAAGGGCCATTTGCCTGACATTTCTCAACGCTTTACTTATCCATCGACTCCCAAGCATTCCCATTTTCTATCAAATAAATTGGTACTCCTTTTGCTCGGTAAGTGTTTTAGGAAATCTCTCATTACTCACCTCCTCAGTCACTATGAGGACACACCAAAGGAGAACCACGTGTTACACCCATCACTGATGAGCGCATTGGCCTTTACCATGACGATGGCATTTGCCGGAGGCGTCTTGGCCGAACCTGTAGCCACAACCCCAGCCCCTTCAATGCCAACATCGTCTGAATCCATGGCGACTGAGGAGAAGGATGCCGTAAAACCCGCCGAGACCAAACCTCACAAGGGCACCAACAAGATGAAGAAACACAGCAAAGGGAAGAAAGCTAAGAACCAAAAGCCTGCTGGCGAGTAACCTCTGAAGGTGATCAAGAGCCAACAGCCCCCGCAGGCCACCAGACACGAGGGCTGTTGGTATTCATCCCTCCCCTACGATTCAAATCAGTGAAGTACCGCCGTTCCTTCGCTCAAAACTCCTCATCCCTGGATGGGCAAACGCCATTTGTCTCAGAATTTCTATTCAAAGGTCCCATATCTTGCCCTCATCTATCGCTTTCGATTTTTAGAATCTGTTAGGAATATGTGACGTTAGAGCGGCCGCTCGTCATGCGCAGGAATCATAGCGACCCATGATTCGTCGGTCAGACCAATGATCAATTCCGGAAGGCCCCTAACCCAGAAACTAGGGGGGTCTGCTTCGGTCTCAAATTACCCCTTATCAAATTTCATGGCCGAACGTATGTGTTCTTTGAACAACATATCAAGGCGGGAAATCGCACGACCAACTGAAACCCGGAAAAGGATGTGACGGAAACCAATGAACAGTCAACGACCATTCGATCCCTCAAAAATATCCCCACGTTGTTCCCTTTTCCGAATTCGGCCCCTCCAGCGTCTCCTGGTGCTCTAACCACACGACTAGACGCTAGCCTGTTGAGGGAACCCCAACAGATCCAACCCGCCATCATCTGCGCCATCGTGAAGAAATTTAGTCAAAATCTAGGTCTTTTCTTCAATGTCGAAATATTCATCGTCGAGTTCTTTTTGGGCGACTCCACTCGCCATAGCCGCCTTCGCGACCGCCCTGGTCACGGCACGGTGAACGGTGAGGTCCAGAGGACTGGGAACAATTTCACCTTGGGGTGTGGCTTCAACGATGGCCTGGACTGCCGCCAACAGCATGTGATCATTAATCCCCGTCGCTCGCGTTTCCAAAGCCCCTTTAAAAATTCCCGGATAGGCCAATAAATTATTGACGTAGCGACCATCCGAATAGAAGGCGGCTCCAGCCGCCAGTGCCTGTTCTTCGGTGATTTCTGGAATAGGATTTGTCAACGCCAGGATAATTTGTTGTGGTTTCACCATGGACGGATCAATTAAGCCTTCAACTCCAGTGGTGGAAATCACGACATCGCAACGTTCCATGATTTCTTCTAACGTCGCACGGTTCTGACGAAATTCTTCGAGCCGATTCACGGCAGCAGGATTGTTATCACAGCACCAAACCCGGCGTTTGGTATAGGCCATGATCAATCGGGCAATAGCACTCCCTGCGGCACCCAGTCCCACCTGACCAATCTGCACCTTCTCTAAATCCCCATTGACGATCCGACACGCATTGATGACCGCAGCCAAACAGACGACCGCAGTCCCATCTTGGTCATCATGCATCACGGGAATATCCAGGTGCTTCACCAAGGCCTCTTCAATTTCAAAACATTCCGGAGCGGAAATATCCTCCAAGTGGATCGCCCCGAATCCTGCAGAAATTCGGATGGCCGTATCAATAAAATCCTGGGGGTCCATGGTATTAATAGGAATCG
>JAOUQB010000597.1 GCA_029879555.1 Nitrospirota bacterium
ACGAGGCATCTCACGTGTTTGCAGACATTCATGACCTTCGCGTGCAAATGGTGAAAAAAATCTCCCGCCGGGGAGAACTGGAACGCAATGTCAAATTGGGCCGGGGCGGTATTCGGGAAATTGAATTTATCGTGCAAAGTCTGCAATTGCGGTGGGGTTATCAGTTTCCCAGTATTCGGGATCGCCAAACCCTCAAAAGTTTGATGAAATTACTGAAGGTAGGGAAATTAACGATGCCGGTGCTGCAGCAACTCAAACAATCCTATCTGTTTCTACGCAATCTCGAAAATAAAATTCAAATGGTGCATGAGTTACAAACGCATCTCCTGCCGCCAAAAACGGAAGAAATCGCCAAAGCCGCCATTCGAATGGGCTACCCGAAAGGAGACACCATCAAGCAGACCGCGGAATTCCTGTTAGCGGACTATCGTGGGCATACCGAACACGTTCACCGTCTGTACCAAGAAATTGTGACGACACGTGCAGCCGGTTCAGCGAACTAGATCAGACTTTTCCCCAGCCTCATTCTCGCCTTGCCTGTTGGGTTCATCGTGCACAAGAAAAATATGCATGTGAGGTCTTGAAAGCCTGTCGCTTGTGGTTATCTAGAAAGGAAGCCCACAAGGCCGCAACGATAACTAAACAATCTGCCAAGCGTAATCGGAAGAAATATATAGCACGGAGGGAGCGCCTGATGAATCCCAATGAAATGACCCTAAAACTTCAAGAAGCCCTACAAACCGCTTCCGGGCTGGCGATGCGTCGCAACCATCAAGGGATCGACGTCGAACATCTGTTGGTCGCCTTATTAGAGCAAGCCGATGGCTCCACACTTCCTATTCTGGAACAAGCGGGTGTGTCGCCCAAATCAGTCACCAATGCCGCCGAGCAGGCATTGAATAAAATCCCCCAAGTACAAGTCAGTGGTGCCGCTCCCGGCCAAGTGCATATCACGCCCCGTTTAGGCAAAGTCCTCAATCAGGCGGAAGCCGAGATGAAAGAGCTTCGGGACGAATTCCTGAGTGTGGAGCATGTGTTGTTGGCCATGGTGGAAGAAGGGGGAGTCTTTAAGGCCCTTGGACTGAAACGAGATAAAGTTTTAGCTGGTCTGCAGCATGTGCGTGGGAATCAGCGGGTGACCAGCCAGGATCCTGAAGGCACCTACCAATCATTGGAGAAATATGGCCGGGACCTGACCCGGGCAGCCAGTCAAGGAAAACTCGATCCGGTCATTGGCCGGGACGAAGAAATTCGTCGGGTCGTGCAAATTTTATCGAGACGCACCAAGAATAATCCGGTGCTCATCGGAGAGCCGGGTGTGGGAAAAACGGCCATTGTCGAAGGCTTGGCCCAGCGCATTATTAAAGGAGATGTCCCCGAAGGCCTCAAGCAAAAACGGCTCGTGGTCTTAGATATGGGTGCCCTCGTAGCCGGCGCGAAATTTCGAGGAGAATTTGAAGAACGCCTGAAGGCCGTCTTAAAAGAAGTACAATCGTCTCAAGGCCAGATTCTGTTGTTTATCGATGAATTGCATACGGTGGTCGGGGCGGGTGCCGCTGAAGGGGCCATGGATGCCGCCAATCTCCTGAAGCCGATGCTGGCCCGGGGAGAATTGCATTTGATTGGGGCCACAACTCTCGATGAATACCGGAAGCATATTGAAAAAGATGCCGCGCTCGAACGCCGGTTCCAACCAGTCGTGGTGGATCAACCATCGGTTGAAGATACCATTTCTATCCTCCGCGGTCTGAGAGAGCGGTACGAAGTTCATCACGGTGTGCGGATTAAAGATTCCGCCTTGGTCGCCGCTGCGCGGTTATCGCATCGCTATATCGGAGACCGATTTCTCCCGGATAAAGCAATTGATTTGATCGATGAATCCGCGGCCCGCCTCCGCACGGAAATCGATAGTATGCCGGCAGAGATGGATGTGATTTCCCGAAAAGTGTTGCAATTGGAAATTGAAAGGGAAGCTTTAAAAAAAGAAACGGACACAGGAAGCCAAACGCGGTTGGCCAATTTAGAGCAAGAACTTCAAGGGAAGCAAAGATCGGA
>JAOUQB010000598.1 GCA_029879555.1 Nitrospirota bacterium
CTACGTGGGACGAGATGTGGAGTCGATCATCCGAGATCTGACGGATATCTCCATCAACCAAGTGAAAACCGCCTATCTCGAAAAAGTTCAGCAAAAAGCTGAGGAGATGGCCAAAGAACGCGTACTAGATATCCTGCTCCCCCCTTCTCCATCAACCCCAACGGCTGAGCCGGGTCAGGAAAATGATGACGAATCACTAGACGCCCCGTCACCGACAAAATCCGACCCACAGGAGTCGACACGCGCCAAACTGCTGAAACAATTAGAAGAAGGCAAACTCGATCATCGCATGGTGGAAATTGAGACCAAAGAACGTGGGGGACTGCCGGTCGGAATCATCTCCAATATCGGCGGCATGGAAGACATGGAACATAACCTTCGAGAAATGCTGGGCGGGATGATGCCGGGAAAGAAAAAAGACCGCCGCATGAAGGTGTCAGAAGCCCTCAAATTTCTTGCGCATGAAGAAGCGCAAAAACTCATCGACATGGAGGAAGTGACCAAGGAAGCGATCTCGCGGACCGAACAATCCGGCATCGTGTTTCTGGATGAAATTGATAAAATTGCTGGCAAAGAAAAACACCAAGGTCCGGACATCTCGCGAGAAGGCGTCCAACGTGATTTGTTGCCGATCGTAGAAGGATGCACCGTCAATACCAAACATGGGCTTGTGAAAACCGACCATATTTTGTTCATCGCCGCTGGGGCCTTCCATGTCGCCAAACCTTCAGACCTGATCCCCGAACTACAAGGCCGATTTCCCATTCGCGTCGAACTAGAGCCGTTGACGAAAGAAGATCTGATCCGGATCCTCACGGAACCCAAGAATGCGTTGATCAAACAATATCATGCACTTCTAGAAACAGAGGGCATCAACTTAGATTTCACGCAAGATGGCATCGAAGAAATTGCCGCGACGGCAGTAGAGGTCAATGATCGCACAGAAAATATTGGTGCCCGACGCCTGTTCACCATTGTGGAGCGCCTACTGGAAGACGTCTCATTTCAAGCTCAAGATCTTCCTGAGAAACACGTCACCATCAATGCCCAATACGTCAAAGATCAACTACAAAATATCGTCAAAGACCAAGACCTCAGCCGATTCATTTTATAAACCATTCTTATCGCACTGAACCCATGGACAAACTCATCAAAAAAGCCGATATCCTCATCGAAGCCCTCCCCTATATTCGAAATTTCGCGGGGAAGACCATCGTCATTAAGTATGGCGGCAACGCCATGGTGGCTGAAGAACTCAAAGAAGGGTTTGCCGAAGATGTCGTGTTATTAAAATACGTCGGCCTCAATCCCATCATCGTCCATGGAGGCGGCCCTCAAATCAACAAGATGCTGGATACACTAGGTATTGAAGCCAAGTTTATTCATGGCGTTCGGGTGACAGACGAACCCACGATGGACGTGGTGGAAATGGTGCTAGGCGGACGCATCAATAAAGAAATCGTCGCGCTCCTGAATCAGCATGGAGGCAAGGCCGTTGGGCTCACAGGGAAAGACGGTAGATTATTCACCACCAAATCGTTTAACCCGAAAAGCCTTTTTCATCGATATAGTGGGTCGACTGAGGCACTCCAGGCGGAAAATTATGGCCTCGTGGGTGAGATCAGCCACGTGAACAGTGAATTATTGCTGACGCTGCAACATGCCAATTTCATTCCAGTTATTGCCCCTATCGGGGTCGACGCCAAGGGCCATACCCACAACATCAATGCCGACCTGGTCGCCGGAAGCTTAGCTGCTGCCCTTCAAGCGGAAAAACTGCTGATGTTAAGTGATGTGAAAGGCATTCGGAATGCGAAGGGGACCCATGTGTCCACATTATCACGGAAAGACATGGAACAGATGGTGAAGAAAAAAGTGATTAATGAAGGCATGTTGCCCAAAGTCCATGCTTGCATAACAGCCCTGCAAGGCGGAGTACAAAAGGCTCATATCATTGATGGGCGTGTGCCGCATGCCATCCTCCTCGAAATATTCACCGACAAAGGCATCGGCACCGAAATTGTCGCCTAAATTTTTTCCTCTCCTTTG
>JAOUQB010000088.1 GCA_029879555.1 Nitrospirota bacterium
GGGCTATTTCAACTTCCTTCATGAGACCATGGATTCTTCCTTCGTAGATCACTCGGTATTCCGCTAATGTCTCCACGTTTTTTCCTGCGAACTGCATGCCCATCCGTTTCCACACCGGTAAGGCTTCATAGTCCGCCAGAATTTTATTGATGCCCTGCACTTTCCCCTGCCAATCACTGAGTTGTGTGAGCAGTCGCCATTCTAAGAGTTTGACTTCGTTCAGATCTTTTTGCTTGTCCCGTTTGTAGGCCAAAATGGGCGTGAGCTCCCGAAAGCGATCATATTTTTTGCGGAGGGAAATTTTATTGGCATTCGATTTGGCGTAAAAATGATACATCTGAGCTTCATAGCCGAGTTCATGAATGGGCATGGTCGCTGCTTCTTGGCTGAGTGGGAGTTCATAGCGACAAAGGATGCTGCGATGAGGAAGGGCGGCCATCTTTAACGCTCGGGCGACCGCGCCAGTTAAGGCATCCACGGTTTCATGATCAGGTGCGACCAGGAGAATGCGCTTATTCTTTCGCACCTGATCGACAATGAGGGTGGTTAGTTTGGTCCATCGCGTCGACCGATCATCCCCCCAAATCATGGAAAGGACGGTCGTTGGAATATTGTCCCGGGATTGTTGCACATTCGATTCGGGAGATGGATGTAGCCAGGGCACCAGGCGTTCGGCTGGTCCTAGCGTAAACGAGTCAGGTTTGGTGGCCATGTCGGAAAGGCGCGAAGCTCCTGTCTCTAAAAAGCCTGAAGTGTCGGGAATAAGGGTGCAATGGTCCAGTGTTTGACCGACATGGTCAAATGTTTGGATGAGGAGGGCCCCATTCAGCCAACCCAGAAGATACCCTTCTGTGGCCTCCATATCGTTCCCGGGTAACAGCGTGATGGGAACATCCGTAATCATTTTGCATCCCGGCGGCACCTCGCAGCGATAGAGATGGAGGGATCCGACCTTGCCGAGATGGGTCGCATGGGGAATATCTAAAGGAGCATCAAGACCTTGACTCATCGCGACTTCCCGTTCTTCAAGAAGTTGCGCCGATGATTGTGCGAGGAGTTCGTCGAGTTTCATGTGTTTATCGAGGGAGGGGATTGCCGGCGGTAGTTTCTAGAAGGTCTTTGAGGCAAACCGCTAAGCATCCGAGTCCACCAGTTAAGGGCGTTCGATCTGTCTGGCAGCCGCGTTCATTCGCACATTGAACCAGGCTGGGTAGCTTGGGATCAAGAGGGAGGGATTCCAGCAGAAAGAGTGTGAGATGCCCGGCCTCGTCCGTAGACAGGATTGCCAGACGTTGACGTTGGTCGTTTTCAAAAATCACGGCTTGTGGAGCTGGGGCCACAAAAGGCGAGGCGACTGAGAGCCCGGGTAGTGGGATGGTCTGGACAATGAGGTGGTCAGGAGGTGTGAGTGGGCGATTGCTCATTCGTAGATTGAGATCTGAAAAGGGGTCCGGTCCTGGTTGGGTACTATTAGTTTCTTCGTAAGCCAGCGTTGGAAGCGGAGTCATCAACACTAGGGCAATACCGATTCTCCATAGGATTTGTGGAACCATGCCGTGACAATACTCCTGTTCTACGTGGAAATATTTACCAATTTTTTTCGCTTGGGGCAGTATACGGCATCTCACGGTCATCCTGAAAATGGGTCAATGAAAAGATGGCTGGTCTAGTGTTTTAATTCACAATATTGCCATAGCTATCTATGATATAGGCGAAGCAACAGGGCCATTCAATTGACTTTTTCCCCAACCGGTCTTAAGATGTTTCCCTTATTCGCTAGGCTAAGGAGAGCTATCTATGAAGGTGATTTTGCAGGAAAATGTCGAAGGATTAGGGTATTTGGGCGATGTGTTAACCGTGGCCGATGGGTATGGGCGGAATTATCTGTTGCCGCGAAAAAAAGCTGTGCTGGCAGAAGAACGCCAAGTGAAATTATTACAGCATCTGAAGCGGCAAATCGATCAGAAGGCCAAGAAGGAAATCGAAGCGTTAGGGGATATTGGGAAGCAAATGTCCAATGTTTCCTTGACCTTTGAAGTTCAAACAGGAAAAGACGATAAACTGTTTGGTTCGGTTACTTCCAAGGATATTGCCGAGCAATTGGCAGCCCAGGGCATGACGGTGGACCGTCGTAAA
Source organism: Nitrospirota bacterium (assembly GCA_029879555.1). Classification (GTDB taxonomy): domain Bacteria; phylum Nitrospirota; class Nitrospiria; order Nitrospirales; family UBA8639; genus Nitrospira_E. Next base: position 2,137 of record JAOUQB010000088.1, read on the forward strand.
ATTCAATTGCCCCACCCGCTCAAAGAATTGGGCACCTTTCCGGTTGCCATCAAGCTGCATCGGGAAGTCGTGACAAAAATTCAAGTTACCGTCGTGAAGCAGGCGGGTGATGAGGTGCCCGCCGAAGCCCCAGCTTCCGAAGACACTCCAACCGAAATGACGGAAACCGAATAGCTCATGCGTCATTCTGTCGGGACCCTGAAAGCGATTCGCGACACCGATTATGAGGTGTATGCCGCCATACGTTCGGAGGAAAAGCGACAACGCGAAAATTTGGTCCTAATCGCGTCAGAAAATTATGCCAGCCCCGCAGTCTTGGGTGCCCAAGGCTGTCTCATGACCAATAAATATGCTGAAGGCTATCCTGGTAAACGGTATTACGGCGGTTGCCAGTATGTGGATGTGGTTGAGGAGCTAGCCATCGCCCGCGCCAAAGAACTCTTTGGTTGCGAGCATGTCAATGTTCAGCCGCATTCTGGTTCGCAAGCCAATATGGCAGCCTACTTGGCTGTCCTCAAACCTGGCGATACGATCCTGGGTATGGATCTGGCGCATGGTGGCCATCTGACCCATGGCAGCCGGGTCAGTTTTTCAGGAAAGCTCTTCCAGGCATTTAGCTATGGTGTCGATCGCGAGACCGAAGCCATTGATTATGATGCCGTTGAACGGCAGGCAAAAGAAGTTCGACCTCGGATGTTGGTGGTCGGGGCTAGTGCCTACGCGAAGATTCTCGACTTCCCTCGGTTCCAAGCCATCGCCAAATCGGTGGGTGCGTATTTATTGGTCGATATTGCGCATATTGCCGGGTTGGTTGCCACGGGCCTGCACCCCAGCCCAGTTCCCTATGCCGATTTTGTGACTACGACGACACATAAGACCTTACGAGGTCCACGCTCAGGCATGATCATGTGCAAGGAAGAACATGCAAAAGCCGTGGATAAAATGATTTTTCCCGGCACGCAGGGTGGGCCGCTCATGCATGTGATCGCCGCAAAAGCCGTGGCCTTTAAAGAGGCTCTTGATCCAGCATTTACCACCTATCAAAAGCAAGTATTGGCCAATGCCAAAACCCTGGCAGAAGGATTTTTAAAACGCGGCTATCAGGTGGTTTCTGGTGGAACGGAAAATCACCTTTTTTTGCTGAATTTAAACTCGAAAAATGTCACAGGCAAAGACGCCGAAGCGGCGCTGAATGCGTCGGGTATTGTCGTGAATAAAAATGCGGTGCCCTTCGATGAAAAACCACCAATGGTCGCGTCTGGCATTCGCATTGGTACACCCACGGTTTCTACCCGTGGCATGCGAGAAGCAGAGATGGAGCAAATTGTGGCATGGGCGGATGATAGTATTCAGCATGTACAAGATGCGGCCCTCCACAAACGAATATTACGAGACGTCAAAAATCTGTGTGCCCGTTTCCCCATCTTTCATACGTACTAAGTCTTCCTCAAGCATCCCTCCCAACCGAAAGACGCGCTCCCGTGAAATGTCCGTTCTGTGACAAACTCGAGGATAAAGTGATTGACTCACGGACGGCACGAGAAGGCGAAGTCATTCGTCGTCGTCGTGAATGTTTAGGTTGCAAAAGACGGTTTACGACGTATGAGCGTATTGAAGAAAATCTTCCCATGGTGGTCAAAAAAGATAATCGTCGTGAGCCTTTTGACCGAGCCAAAATTTTAGCTGGCCTCAAGAAAGCCTGTGAAAAAAGACCGGTCAGTATCGGAGCCTTGGGTGCCGCGACAGATCGAATTGAGAAACGGATCCAAGACTTAGGGGAAACGGAAGTACCCAGCCGGACAGTTGGGGAAGAGGTCATGCGGGCCTTACAAGAATTGGATCCCGTCGCCTATGTGCGGTTTGCCTCGGTGTACCGTGAATTTAAAGATATCGACCAATTCATGGATACGATTCGTGCGTTAACCCATGAGTCTGGGCGTGTGTAACGGGTGTATGCCTCATTGGCCTAAAGTTTGACCTGAATTGTTACGCGACGCATCCCTTTCCCTTCTGTAAAAGAAGAGGTTTCTTACTTCCTCTGGAAGGTTTTCCCATCCCTTGTGATTTCGCGTGTGAATCGTCATGGCACCTCTAAAATCTTCAAAGCCCACCAAGCGTTCTCCATCTCCCATCACAAAAATGGCTAGCCGAACCGCCAAAGGAGTCACCCCAAGCCGCGTGGCCATTATTGGAGCGGGACAGGGAGGGACGGCACTTATGGAAATTTTTGCGGAAGATCCACTGGTCACCGTCGTGGGCGTGGCGGAAACCCGACCGATCACCCGAGGCGTTCGTCTGGCGAAGAAACTGGGCATTCCTGTTCTGCGCCGCTATCAAGATCTCTTGAAGATGAAAGATGTCGATCTCGTGATTGACGTCACCGGTAATCCAGAAGTGGAACAAAAGCTCCTGGACGTTCAAGCACCGCATTTAGCGTTGGTCGGTGGAGCCAGTGCCAAATTTATGTGGCAACTCATTGAAGCTCGGATTAGGGCCTCGGCAGAAATTGAAAGCACCCTAACTCGCTATCAATCGCTCTTTCGCTTGTATGTGAAGGAAGAGGCCGAAGGGGCGGTGGATGAAGAACGGACGCGTATCGCCTGTGAAATTCATGATGGGCTCGTGCAAACGTTGGTCGGGGTGAATCTCAAGATGGAACGGGTGCGCGAACTGGTCTTGGAAGATCCCAACAAGGGGTTGACCATGATGAATCAAACCAAGGGGGAATTAAAGCATGCGATTCAGGAAGCGCGGGAGGTGGTGTATAATCTCCGCCCGGGGCAATATGATCACATGGCGCTCATCCCGGCCTTGTCGAATTATCTAACCTTGTATGAGCGGGAACATCGGATTGGCACCACCTTTGAGGGAACAGGAGACGAATCGCAACTTGACCCTAAAGCCAAAGTGTTTGTCTTTCGGATGGTGCAAGAAGCCTTGAGTAATGTCGTTAAGCATGCCAACGCCACGAAGGTGGTCGTCAACCTCCATCTCAATAAAGATCTGTTAGAGGCCAAGGTGTTAGATGACGGGCAAGGATTTGATCTTCAGAAGGAAAGTCAGAATCCAGAAAAATGGGATCATTTTGGAGTGAGAAGTATGAAGGAACGTGCGCGGATGTTGGGGGGTGAGGTCCGGTGGGTCTCCAAGCCTCGAGCCGGCACAACCGTCGAAATCACCATTCCGCTCGCGACAAAGGAGAAATTCAGATATGCCAAAAAAAACTAAAGTCTTAATAGTCGATGATCATCGCGTGGTGCGCGAAGGACTATCAGCCATTCTCGAAACAAAAGATGATATTCAAGTCGTGGGAGAAGCCAAAGATGGCGGTGAGGCGGTTGAGCAGTCTCGATTGCTCCTGCCGGATGTCATTCTGATGGATGTGAGTATGCCGGGGATGACGGGGATTGAAGCCACACGCATTATCAAACGCGAATTTCCGCATATTGGAGTGGTCGCGCTCACCATGTATGAAGAGCAGCAATATATTTTCGACCTCGTGCGCGCAGGGGCGACAGGGTACCTCCTCAAAGATTGTGACTCGGCCCAAATTATTGCTGCGATTCGAACCATCGCCCGTGGAGAGTCGCTCATTCATCCTTCGGTGGCCAGTAAGATTCTGGCGGAATTTTCCTTGCTTTCTGAAGGCAAAGGAAAAAAACGAGGGATTCTCGAGCACGATCTCACCGAGCGGGAAATTACTGTTTTACAACTCGTCGCTGATGGAAAAACGAATAAAGAAATTGCCAATGTCTTGGACCTCAGCGAGAAAACCGTCAAAAATCACGTCCGTAATATTTTCCATAAACTCCATGCTTATGATCGGACGCAAGCTGCCATCATGGCCATTCGCAAAGGGATCATCGAACTCGACCCCGGCAAACGGGATTGACGATTTTCTTGGAGCCTAGCGATAGCTTAAGCAATGATGAAGGGTAAATATAAAACGAGTCTGACTCTTAAATGAGGGAATAAATAGATGAGCCACCCTCCTAAGGCAGACCTTCACTGCTTGAAAGAGGAAGAACACCTAAAACGTCTCCTCTTTCATTTGCATGAGGGATAGCTGGAAGGACGTATGATTCCACAAGGTTTTGTTGTGCCTTGCCGGGGGTTTTTCTTCGATGCTAACATGACCCTTTATTGTATTAAATAAAAGGGAGCGTTGGGTTATGGCGAATGTGACGTTGTTGGTGTCGAAATCCTGTTCAGCCTGTCCTTCGGCGAAAACCATGTGGAAGGGCATGAAAGTCAAATATAGTTTTACCTACCGAGAGATCGATATTTCTTCTGAGCCAGGGCAAGAATTAGCTGAGCGGCATTCGATTCGGGCTGTTCCTGCGACGATCATTAATGGGCGCTTGACGTTTATTGGCGTGCCGCCTCGGGAAAGTGCCGAAAAGGCCATTAAAGCCAAAGCGAAACCGAAAAAGACGGACGACGAAGATTAGGAAATTTTGACGATGCATGACGACGACGATGACGAAATGGAATTAGATATCGAATTGCCGATCTTCCCGAAGATTGATTCCGGGCCTCCGCCAGAATGTTCGTTTTGTGGTGATCCGATGTCTCGGATTGATGGCGATTGGCTTTGCCCTGATTGTAATGGTGAATTGATCGGCCCGGAAACGGGGTAATCCCCCTTTCGTCTTTCTCTTGCCTCCCACCGTGGTCAGTTTGGTAAGGTCACGGCATTCATGTTTACCCTCCTCAGCGGTCATTTTCATCCTCATCTAGAATCGAAGCTTGTTGAAACCGTTCAGCAGATCAAAGCTGCGGACGCTCGAACTCCCTTCGCCATCGTCGTCCCGTCTGAGTCGTTACGGCGACGTCTTCAGTGGCTCATATGTGTTGAGCATGGGTGTGCGCTGTTCAACGTCCATTTTTTTACCTTCCATCAATTGGGGCTTCGTCTTGCTGCTGAACGGGGGGCTACCAGTCCACCTGGAGCCCCCGTCTCCTCCCTCGAACTGGTTGGAGGCTTTTTTTACGAATATGCCCTGTCCGTCATCTTGCAGAGAGATTCATCTGCCACCAATCCCTTTGCCTTGTGTGCTGAATCGTCAGGCCTCTTGCCGGCTTTATGGCGGACCATTCAGGATTTGCAGGAAGCTCAGGTTGAACCGCATGTCGTCCTTCGTGGGTTAGAAGAAGGTCTCTTTGACGAGGCGGCGACTGAACGGTTGCAAGGTGTGGTTGGCCTGCAGGCGATGCTTCAGGCCTGGAGCGAGCAGCTTGGCGTAGGGTTACCTGATGATCTTACCCGTTCGATCATTCCTTGGGTTGCCCAATCTCCCTTCATTGGGAAACTCTCTTCGGTTCTCTATTACGGATTTTACGATATCACACAGGTGCAGTTGTCCCTATTGGAAGAAGTGGCGCGGGCGACTGCCGTGACAGTCTTTTTCCCGCTCTTCAAGGGAGACACGTCTCAATTTGCGCAACGATTTTTTGATCGGCATCTCTTGAAAGCGGGGGTGGTGCATCACGACCTGGCAGGCAACGCTGAATCTTCGACAATAGAATCAACTCATGCCTGGACGCCTCACGTGCAAGTCGTGAATGCCGTAGGGCCGGAAGGTGAGCTCACCTTCGCCTGCAAAGCCATTGCGCAGCAGGTAGAAGAGACGGGCTATGCCTGGCATGAAATCGGGGTGGTCGCTCGGAACCTTGAGCCCTATCTCTCCTCTTTTCCCAGGATGTTTGACGCCTATCGCATCCCCTTTGGGACATCGGCCACCAGGCCCATCTTAGAAGAACCGTCGGCAAAACTGTGGTGGACGTTGGCTGGTCTGCAAGAGGAAAAATTTGCCTGGCGAACGGTGTTAGATGTGGTGACCTCTCCATGGTATCGGGGCATGCCACATGCGGCGGTCTCAATTTCCGCGCATGCACATGTCTGGGTTCAAGCCGTTCATTATTTTCGCATCATAGGAGGCCAGGAAGATTGGGTCCGGCTTGGTTTGGTGGCGAAGGATTCTATAGCCATTGAAGCATGGCAGCCATCGAGTGGGGTCTCTCTGGATCAGGCTTCGGACTCGTTACGCCTGTTGGCTGAAATGGTGGACGCATTGATCGCCGATTGCCAAGCCCTTCCTGCCGTCGGTTCAATCGGCGAGTTAACGGAGGCGTTCCAGCGGCTTGTTGAACGGCTTCTGTGGCCTTTGGCTGATCACCCGTTGTTT
>JAOUQB010000090.1 GCA_029879555.1 Nitrospirota bacterium
GTGGTTTCTGTTTTTCCAGGAAGCACGGATAACAGATTACTCCCAATGGACGTAAATTCTTGAATGACATATTGGCGCGCACCCTCCCCTAATGCCGTGAGCGCCACCACCGCCGCAATGCCGACCGCCACACCAATCACACTGAGCATTGTTCGCAGCCGATGTCCAGACAAGGCTGACCAAGCTAGTGATATGAAGTCTAACAGCATGGCCTATTCCTCTTTATCTCTTTCGTCAGTCACCATTCATGACCATGGCAGGGAACCCGGGAGTAACTCGTCTCCTCTTAACCGTTTCACAATCTGACCATCCGCTAACACAATGATGCGATTGGCACGCCGCGCAACGTTGGGATCGTGCGTTACCACCAGCATGGTCAGACCTTTGGCATTGAGCGATTCAAGGAGTTCCATAATTTGTTGCCCAGAATGCGTGTCTAAGTTCCCTGTGGGTTCATCTGCCAACAACAACGACGGTTGCATAATGATGGCTCGGGCAATCACGACACGTTGGCGCTGTCCAACCGACAGTTGATTGGGCCGATGATGCATGCGATCCGACAACCCCACAGATTCAAGGGCTTCCTGGGCTCGAAGCTGCCGTTCGGAGGATGGAATGCCCGCAAACAGCATGGGTAAGGCCACGTTTCCCAATGCCGTCAGACGAGGGACGAGATGAAACGACTGAAAGATAAATCCGATTTGATGTTGCCGAAGTTGGCTGAGGGCCTGGTCGTCTAATTGACTGACGTCCTGCCCCTTAAACAGGTAGGCACCTTCACTGGGACGCAGTAAACATCCGATGATGTTCAGCAACGTCGACTTGCCGGATCCGGATGGCCCCACAATGGCCACATAGTCCCCCGACTGAATAATTTCACTGGTCTCCCGCAGAGCATAAATGGGCTGTCCCCCCACCTCATAACGTTTGGCAATATGCTGAAGTTCAATCACTGTTTGCCGGGTGAGGAATGGACAATAACCTGAAGCCCCGCTTCTAATCCTTCTTGATCCAAGGAGGTGACGACAGCATCACCTTCGGAAAGTCCTTCGAGGATCTCAACAAAGTCCCAATTCTTCATGCCGATCTCTATGGGTCGAATAGATAGAACCTCCTGGTTCACCACAAAAACCTTGTGGCCTTCAAACAACGTGGATGGAGGGATGCGCAAGACATCGTCCTTCACCGCAAGAATGACTTCCACATCAGCCGACGTCCCCGGCAGTAGACGAGAAGCAAAGGATTGGTCATCTAATTCCACTTCAATTTCCACAGTCCGATTCTGTTCTTCCACATCCAACACATACGGCGCGAGGTGACGAACATGCCCCGGATACGGCTGACCCGGGAAAGGATCCAGTGTAATTCGTACCGGTTGCCCTTCATGAATTTTTGATGAGTCCACCTCATCCATGGGTGCACTGATATAAATAGAGGAAGGGTCAATCAAATCCAAAATAGGCGGAATCGGAAGCGCGGGGGGCGAAGGCGTGGTCCACTCGCCCACTTCAACCTCCAACTCGGCAATCACCCCACCAAAAGGCGCCAGCAAGACCGTTTTGGCCAATTCAGCCTTAGCCTCGTTGATGGCTGAACGCGCACGGGCAATTTCGGCTCGACTTTGCTTACAGGACACTTGTGTCGTTTGTGCAAGATTTTCAAATTTATCCAATAAGTCCGTCGACACCAGATCACGTGCTTTCAATTGTTGATGACGTAGGAACTCCCGTTCAGCCCTGGCCGCTTCTAAACAGGCTCGTTCCCGTTTCACCTCCACCACGGCCAACTCTCGCTGGGCCATCTGAACGGCAGCTTGTTGGGTATCATCATGCAAACGCAGGAGGACCTCACCAGCATGCACACGCGCACCTTTTCGATGAGGAATCTCTGCCACGCGCCCGCCAATTTCTGGGGACAACTTGGCCCGTTGGCGAGCCTTCACCGTACCAGCTCGAGAGTTGGTCACGGTGGTTTCCACTCGCCCTCGTTCGACGGCCACCACCGACACCAGGATCGGATCAGACGTCAGAACATACCACTTCACCACAACGCCCACCCCGAACAATACCAACACTATTCCCGCACGAATCAGCCATCGTTTCATAACAAAAGTTTATCACAAGACAAAAGCTGGATTCTTTGCGCGATTTGAGAAATCCCTCAATGGTGGTGAAGCCGTGACACATTCAATGATTGAGACCCCTCACCACAAAAAAATCCCCAAAGAGCCGCAATGACCCTTTGGGGATTTTCGTGAATGAGAAAAAGAGTCCGACCTTAGAACGTATACGAAGTCGTACGCGGACGACCTCCCGATGGGTGTCGTCCTGGACGATCCGACTGCGGGCCTCGAGGGCCGTTACCGTTGGAAAAACCCGGCCGTGGCCCCCGTGGACCGTTGCTATTGCCATAGCCAGGACGCGGCGCCCGAGTCGCGACATGGTTGACGGCAGGAGCTCGACTGCCTGGGGCACAAGGAACCGCTTGGCCTAAAAGTTTTTCAATCATTCGCAACGATCGATTATCGTCACCTGTGACAAAACTCGTGGCCCAACCCTTGGCCTTCATTCGAGCCGTTCGGCCAATACGATGAACGTAATCTTCGGGAACCGTGGGTAAATCATAATTGATGACGTGTCGGATGTTATCGACGTCTAGCCCACGTGCGGCGATATCAGTGGCTACCAACACTTCAAAGCGTCCTCGTCGAAAACCCTCCAGAGCCGCTCGACGCTGCGGAAGACGCCGGCCTGAATGTAAGACCGCCACGCTGCAACCAACTTTTTCTAGGGTTTCGCCGATCCGATCCGCGCGATGCTTCGTACGCGTAAAGATCAACACCGATCCCTCGGTCTCCTTCAGGATGGAAACGAGAAGTGACGTTTTTCCAGAATTGCTGGTGTGGTGCACCGTATGCGTGACCCCTTCCGCCGGAGTCGCAGATTTCGCGACTAAGGCTTTAACAGGATCCTTCAACGACATACGAGCCAGGTCATCTAAGTTGGCTGGCATCGTGGCAGAGAAGAGCAAGGTCTGCCTGGCATCCGGCAGGGCCTCTATGATTTGATTCAGCTGAGGCGCAAATCCCATGTCTAACATACGGTCAGCTTCATCCAACACCACAATACTGAGTTTCGTGAATAAGATCGTTCCTTGCCACATATGATCCAATAACCGACCAGGGGTGGCGATGATGATATCGGGACGCTGACGAAGCCCACGGACCTGGGCATGCATATCAGCCCCACCCACCACCGTGGTCCCAAAAATCCCACACGAACGACCAAGCTTATCGACGGTCCCTTGAATTTGAAACGCTAATTCCCGGGTTGGCGCTAAAATAAGCCCACGAGGATGGCCTTTAGGGCCAGCAGCCAAACGCTCAATCATAGGAATGACAAAGGCCGCGGTTTTCCCGGTGCCGGTTTGTGCACACCCCAACACATCACGTCCTTCTAGACCTGGGGGAATGGCTTGAGTTTGAATGGGGGTGGGTTCATGTAATCCGGCCTTGGATAAGGCTTGAACTAAGCGCTCGGACACACCAAGCGCACCAAACTGAGACAACGCAGTTGCAGACATAACACTATTCCTTTTGTTACAAGGATCGTATCTACACGTAGTCAGAAAACCGAGGGAAGCAGAATTAGGTGGGAAGTCCGCTCCGAGCAGGATCTGGTCGCGATACGATCGCGAGGCCCGAAGTATATTGACTATCCACGCCGTCGGACCGAATCAGCATGAATGAAACTCAGGGTACAGCACAATTTCTAAACTGTCAAATCATGAAACAACCCATCCCGGAAAGTCTTTCCCTTACACACATCAAGAAAAGGACGTACGCATGAGCCGCTTGTATGACATCACCTGCCAACGCATCACCGGAGAGGACCTCCCTCTTTCCACGTTCAAAGATAAAGTCTTGCTCATCGTCAACACAGCATCCAAATGCGGGTTCACACCGCAATTTCAAGGACTAGAGGCCCTCTACGAACAGTATCAGGCTCAAGGCTTCGAGGTGTTAGGATTTCCCTGCAATCAATTTGGCAGCCAAGATCCAGGCAATCATGAAGAAATCCAACATTTTTGCCAAGCCAACTACGGCGTCACATTTCCCATGTGTGCCAAAATCGAGGTCAATGGACCCAACACCCACCCTCTTTATCAACATCTCAAAGCCCAAGCACCCGGCCTTTTGGGATCAGAGGCTATTAAGTGGAACTTTACCAAATTTCTTGTGGATCGAACGGGAAAGGTCCAAGACCGCTTTGCCCCATCGACCAAACCGGAGGACATCGCCCCGGCCATACAAAAACTTTTGCATCCCGATGGATAATAGCTTGCACCAAGCCGGCTTGATTCAGAACCACCACCATCTATACTTTTTTCTCAATTAAGATTAGGATTCCCCGACTCCACATCACCACCCCGGGCTCCTGGAAAGGGGATCCTTCATGCGCGATATCTTCACGATGATCCTTGCCGGTGGCCGTGGCGAACGGCTGCTGCCACTCACTCAACACCGCGCCAAACCTGCGGTTCCTTTTGCCGGGAAGTACCGCATCATCGACGTGACACTGAGCAATTGCCTCAATTCAGGACTTCGTAAAATTGCCGTCCTCATACAATATAAATCGCACTCTTTGGATCGGCACATCCGACGAGGCTGGTCAATTTTCAATCCCGAACTGAATGAATTCCTCTTTTCTATCCCACCGCAACAACGGATCAGCACCGAGTGGTACCGCGGCACGGCCGACGCGGTCTATCAAAACTTGTTTCTGCTGGAACAAGAACAACCCAAATATTTATTAGTCTTGGCCGGTGATCATATCTACAAAATGGATTATGGAGATATGTTTCGGTACATGCAGGTCATGGAAGCCGATGCCGTCGTGGGTGCCCTGGAATGGCCCGTGGAAGAAGCTCGACAATTCGGGGTCCTCGGGGTCGATGCCGCTAACCGCATAATTCGGTTTGAAGAAAAACCAGCCAAACCATTTCCCCTACCTGACGATCCGACGCAGGCGTTTATTTCCATGGGCATTTACCTCTTTCGCACCGAAGAACTCTATGACGAGCTGCGCAAAGATGCAGAAATGGCCACCGCCCATGATTTTGGAAAAAATATCATTCCTAATATGATTGAAAATCGCAAAAAAGTTTTTGCGTATAATTTTGAAGATGCGAACAAAAAACACGTGAAATACTGGCGAGACATTGGCACCCTGGATGCGTACTATCAAGCCAACATGGACCTGGTCGCTGTAGATCCTCTCCTCAACCTTTATGATGAGAATTGGCCCATCCGCACCTACCAGGGACAATTCCCACCCGCAAAATTCGTCTTTGCCGACCAATACCCCGGCGGACGTGTCGGTCTCGCCCTGGATTCCATCGTATCCGGAGGGTGTATTATTTCAGGAGGGAAAGTTGAGAAAAGTGTATTAGCACCTGATGTTCGAGTAGACCAGCATGCCGATGTCCAGGAATCGGTCATCATGGAAAATGTTGAAATCGGAGAACGTGCGCGAATTCGACACGCGATTATCGACAAAGGAGTCATTATCCCACCGGGGACAGTCATCGGATATGACCTGGAAGCTGATCGGGCTCGCTATACGGTCACAGAAGATGGCATCGTCGTGGTCACCCCTTCATCCGTCCATCATTAAAGAAGCACTAAGCCCACAGTCCGCCACAACGAGTAACCCGTCACCAAACCAAAACGCCTAGCCCACTCAAAATCAAGCCCACCCCCGCAAACCATCCTATACGAGCACTCACCTTGTGAACTGGCAGCACCTTTTCCAGAAACACAAAGATCGTAATCGCCACGATCCAAAGAAGGTTCATCACACCGCCCACAAACAACAACCCCATCAAAGCCCAACAACACCCCAAACAATACGCGCCATGATGCACTCCTAAACAAAATGCGCCACAAGCTCCTGGCCTCCAATGCTCAGCAAAAAAATGTGCAGGGGATCGACAATGCTCGAGACACACCGCCTTCCACGGCGTCAGCTGATACACCCCGGCCACAATCAACAACCCCGCGCCCAAGACCGGACTCTTCGCCATCATCATCGGTGAAAGCATCGCCGCCTCATGAAGGACCCATTGCGTAAACGTGGCGCCCACACTAAACACACCCCACATCGCGACATACCCAAAAATAAAGAGGGCGATAGGAGCCATAGGCGTCCCCTGCCGCTCCGCTTTACGAACCATCCCCGCGTAGAGCAAGGTCATCGGAGCCGCGCTCGGCAACATCATCCCCACCATCATGATCACCCACATCGCGAGCATGAACACAAAGTCCAGCCCCGTCCACGGCTGCACCTGTATTAACCCCTCGGAAGCCATCGCCTCCATCCCAGGCATCTTAGCCCAAAGATACAGGATATATGCCCATGCCAAAGCACAGACACCAATCAGGGCCGAAAGAATGGCAATCCGATCACGGTGCGGCAACAAAGGTGATGAAGTTACAGACGAAGATGGCATGGAAAGGGACAAAGAACCGACAGGAACATACAGCCTCGGCAAGACACAAGAAGGAAGAAACGCACAGACTAGAAAAGTTAAAATGGATGGCGCGCAAACAAGAGCACGGCTGTTTAATTTCGAATCACCCCATCTTGATTCATATGCAGAATATTAAACTGGCCATAACTGTTCGAAAGATTCAGGGTAATCCCGGCTTTCGCCATAGTGGTTCCATTGCCAATTTCGGCTATCGTATATTCAAACCCTTCGGGTAAATGAATCTGGGCCCGATGGCCGCCTCCAGTAAATGGATTGGTGATGGGGACACCGGTTGATTGCACTAGGTCCGGCACCGTAACCGTCGCCTGCCGGGCTTCGACATCGATAGAAAGATCAATCGCCACAACCAAGGGTTCCAACACGTCAGACATCGTACTATTAAACACAAAAAAATGGGTCGCACCGGGAGTCGTCGATTCCCCATGGAGAATTTTACGCAGGGCTTCACGTTGATCGGAATTAGCCCGTTCATCAATCATGATCTGTTGCTTACCGTTGCCCTCGGCAACCTCACCTGGCCATTGAAACAATATGACAAAATTTAATCCGTTTAAGGGCGTGTCATTAAAATACCCTTCTTCAATAGACCCGGCAGCCATAGCTTCACAAAACCCATGGGTAGACGGAGCCTGAAATTGGCATCCACACCCGTAGCTACAATTGCAATTGGAATATTCCACCCCACGAAGCATCCATTGATCAGCCATCAGATCCTCCTGTTGCAGTCCTCTTCAACCATTCCTCAGATCGGGAGGGTTGTATCATGGCACTCACGCCAATTTCCACCGAATCCAGCTTCCAAGCCTTTTAAGAACAGAAGTCACTGACTCTATGCTGTGGTCTCCTCAGGATCTCCCATTTCGACGAAAAATAGGAGTAGGCAAAACCATAACAAACCGATTACACTAGACCGAGCATTCAGGAACAGAGGCTGAAGCGAACATACCATTCTCTCAATTGCTTTTACCATTCAAGAAAGGACGAAGCACTCATGGCCGAGCAACACAAGCAATATGCTGAAGGAAAATCTGGGGAACTCTACGGATATACGGGGACCGCACCGGAAGGGACGATCCCCCTGGTAAAAGATGATGGCGCCACACTCACACCCGCAGGCCTCAAATATTGTCAGCGACGAGGCTACCCTTCGCCCATGGTTGCCACCCTCCGGGTCCTTCACGATCAATATCAAGCCCCAGCCGTTGGCTATGCTATTGAAGCGTCGGCCCTTAACGCAGAGATGATGCTCGAGAAACAAAACAATACGAAAGCCATGTCGGAACGGCTCCGATTAGACTGGGAGCAACAGGACAAAGCCTTCAAAGCCAATGTCGCCGCCGCGGCCAAAGCCGAAGCTTCGGCCGCCACTGAGGGGAAAAAACTCACCGAAGCCAAACCCTAGCCTTCATGAACAAATCAACACTGCCACATTTACAAGGAGCATCCCCATGGGAAAAAGTCAGGACGCCAAAAAAGAAACCAAAAAGAAACCAACCAAATCCCTGAAAGAAAAACGCGCTGACAAAAAAGCTAAAAAATAATTCTACTCCTCTATTCGTTTCTTCTCGCCCTGCTGGCGAGGGAGTTATCCTTCGCCAGCACGGTTCAACCCGTAAATATTTCCTAGCTTCTCACTCAGTGAGAAAAGGATTAATTCCTCCTGACCATTTCTCGCTCTGAGAAACGGGCAAGCCAAAATCCAATCCACCAGAAAACAGGAACAAAAGATACCTGTTCTTCCGTCTGTCCACACCAACTATT
>JAOUQB010000089.1 GCA_029879555.1 Nitrospirota bacterium
TGGCGATCCACCGCTGTACGGCACTTGGTCCTGCATTATAAGCCGCGACGGCATAGACGATGTTTCCCTGATATTCATTGAGCAATGCTCCCAAGTAGTGCGTCCCGACTTGAATATTATGTTCCGGCTGATACAAGCGATCGGCATCGTATGTTGAATCCGACAGGTGCAATTCTTGGGCGACATTTTTGGCGGTCGCGGGCATCAGTTGCATCAACCCGATTGCACCGACAGGGGATACGACCCGAGCACTATACAAACTTTCTTCACGAATCAACCCTGAAACCAGGAAGGGATCCATATGATGCGGGGCCACTGATTGAATAATGGCTTGATAACCCATGGGAAACGCTCCGGACCAAGCCAGAGAAGTCGGTGGCAACTGTCCCGTTCGTAAGGTCGGCCCAAAATGGCGAATAGCCATTCGGATACCGATATCATACGCTCCAAGGGTTTCTGCTACAGTTACTATTTGCGGGAACATCTCTAAGTCCCCACCATGACTGGCATACACCTGCTCAAACTCCCGGAGAGCCTCATGGGATAATTGAACCGATTGTAACGCCAGCAGCCTTTGATAATGCTTATCGTGTTCCAATTGAAAAGGGATACCGTTTTCCTGAGAATCCGCTGAAGTTAAAACAGTCCGTAAAGATAATCCCGCTCCCGTCGACCCCATTTTGACTTGTGCTAATTGGCCATAATACGTCATGGGATAGGCTTTGATAATCTCTTGAAAATGCTGACGAGCTACAGGCATGTTCCCCAGAACTTCTTCGGAACGCGCCAACCAATACCAGGTCTGTGGCGCATCAGGCATGGACGAAGTGGAGTGTTGCAGAGTCGTTTCTTGCAGAATTTTTTGAAAGAGGATGATGGCTTCAGAAAATTGTGCCCGTTGGTACTGGGTCCACCCAATTTTCCACCAGGCTTGAACCTTTTTCGAACGTGTAGACGCCAGCTGCCCAGCTTTCTCAAACGCCTTCAGCGCTTCAGGCCAATGGTCATGATCTTCTAACCAGATCCCATAAAAGGTATAGAGTTGTGATTGCTGATCCCCCGTGAGCCGATCAACCGGAAAGGTCTTGACCAGATTGGCTAAGGCCTCCCCTTTATTTTGTCGCAGGTACGTCCGTCCCAACCACACCCAGGCATCATCCTGTCGGGAAGAGGGAGTGGCGATGAGTACCTGTAATGCTTTTTCAGCTTGATCGTATTCCTTCAACCGAACCAACGCCATCGCCAACTGATACTGAGCCTGGAAATATTGTGGCGTTTTTTGAGAAAGCGCCACAACGTGTTGAAATTCTTGGACAGTCCGCTTCAATGCCCCCCTCTGATAAAAGGACATTCCACGCTGAAACTGCTCCCCCACTGTCGGGACAAAGGCCGAACCACTTGCCTGGCTCAACACCTCTTCCACTTGAAGACTTTCAGGCGACCCTGGGAACCGCCACCACAATTCACGCAAGCGCGTGATCATTTCTTCTTGTTGTCCCGACTGGCCAGCACATCGACCTATTTGAAATAGGGCATTGGCAGCGTTGGAATGGTGCGGCCCAACTTTCAACGCCTGCGACCACACCGAACTGGCCATTGGGCAGTCCCCACTTTTGGAAAAAATTGCGCCACCCTCATACAACACCTCCACTCGAACCGGTGACTCGGGATACCCATCAGCAAACCCCCGCACCACCGTCGTCGCTTCCTGCCATAAACCCGCAGTGACATAAGCCTGAAATAACCAAAATTGGAGATAATCCTCCAAAACCGGGAAATCCGAACGAGCCTGCTGCAATAAAGGAATGGCTTCAAGAGGATTCACGCTGCGCAGGGCATGCCCATAGCGAAGCCGCGCCCTCGCAGCCCAAACGGTTTGGCTATAGGCCGTCGTTAACTGACGGAATACGTTTTCGGCTTTTTCAGACTGAGGGGAAGCAGGATTGAGCTGATTGAGGGCGGTCAATAATTCGGCGAAACATCGCTCCGGGTTATGGCAAGGAACTGGAGGCGGGTCAAGTGAAACGACCGGATAGGGCTGGATGGCCATACCTCCCGCGAGAAACAGTCCACATACCCATGGCCGTAATCGCATATTCACCAGCCCTTTTATCAAGTAAAGGGTTTGCGGGACGCAACGCTTATTTCGTCACGATCACTCCTCAAGACTCCCGTGGAAAATAGTACAGACTTCTTATGGAAATGCCAACTAGGGGTTTAAAGGGCGCCGAGATCGAGGCATAAGGAGTAGAAAACAGAAGGGCCAAGTGGAGGATTCACAACCGAATGGGGTTTCCTCACTTGAAGCTTAGGAACAGAGGCCCAATACATCTTTGAAAAATTTGGAGAGGCGCTCATTGGCCATCACACTGGGAGAGGAGAAATCTCTCGCATCCATCCCTGCCAGCGTGGGAGTTGATCCCATAAGCCTAACCCTAATAGATAGGCTTCCCCTTCACACCCAACGACCCCATCGCCGTCTTGAGCAATCCCTCCGCCTTCCAAGACATTGGCAATATAGACGGCCGTCAATGGACAAAACCCAGCATGGCGAGAATGAAATGGTTGATCGTGAAACATCACGATATCCAGAAGATCGGAGTGGACACCCCAACGAGATAAAAATGTCGACCCGCTTTCCGCATGCGTCGTCCCCAAGAGATTTTCCTCGATGGTCCCGAGCTCTTGCCCTCGAGATTGCGCGAGTTCGACGACCGCCATAAAAACCTGTGGCTGCTGGGTCAGAAAAATGAGGAGCCCAATATCATGTAACAGCCCTCCCACAAAGGCTTGCCAAGCGACATTTGGATCGGCCTGTTGACTGAAGGCAATGTGAGCCGCGATATACCCTGTGCGTACACTATGTTGCCATAAGCCCTGGAGAACAGCCGGAGCAAGACCAAATCCTTCGGATAAGGTGAATACTTCAACGCCAATGCTTAACCCACCCTCCAGTTGAGAGGGAAGCGTTCCAACTTGCGCCGTTAAGAGTTGGAAATATTTTTCCAACTCAACCGTATCAATGAGGGAGAGTCCGGTCGTAGGATGATCTTTGGTCATCGTAGTATTTTTTGAGAAAAACCCATGTAGCTTCAGAACCTATTCGACGAAAAGCCATTTCAACCTTAATAGGTGAGAGGCCCCACACACAGAGCTTCAGCCTCTCCTCGGTTCCACAAAAAGGACTCTTAAGAGTTCGTGCGCAGGTAAGGCATGAACAGAAGGGAACATCCTAGAATTGAAAGGAGAACCACAGAACGCTTAGGGGGAGAAATAGCGGGAAAGAACAGACTGGCACCGAAAATACAGGAATTATAAGTCAGAAAAATGAAAGTTTCCGGGCAACTCCAGGGAAAACGTCGCTCCATGCCCAAGGCCATCACTGTAGGCTCGCAAAGCCCCCCCAAGGTTTTTGGCCATCAGCGCTCCATTATGCAAACTCATGCCGCGTCCACCATCCTGGGTGTTATACCCTTGCCCGAAAATTTTCGTAAGAGCTTCCAGCGGGAGCCCCACACCGGTATCTTGAATCTGCAAACACACAGAATCAGGTGGTCCAGGAATGAGTTTCGCACGCACAACAAGCTGCTTTGAGGGCCCCGCGGCCATAGCCTGACATCCATTCCGAATGACCTCAGTCAAGATTTCAATGACTTTGTGTTTCTCGACAATGAGCTGAGGGATTTCATCAAACTCTCGTGAGACGTCAATGTGTGAGGCCGTTAATAACTCCTGATTTTCGGCTAACGCTTCCTCTAAAAGGTCCACGACCGACGTCGTCTCCGTTATGCCGGTCACCTTCGCAAGATCTTGATGCGAGGCCACACAGCGTTGCGCATGTTGGGCATTTTCACGCAAGCGGTCGAGTTCAGCAATTGCAGTTCGTTGCTCCTCCATCAATTGACCCGCTAGTTTTTCTAAATAGGCAGGAATTTGTGTCCCTTTGGGGTTAGTGGAAAAGAAATTTCCCAGATCATCGAGATGTTTTTGAACAAGTTGTGAAATGCGGCCGACATCTCCCACCATCGACTTTTTTAGAAGATCAGTGACGACGCTGATCGACACATTGACGCTATTCAACACATTCCCCACATTATGCAGGACATCCGTAGCCACTTCGGCCATCCCCAGCTGTCGGGAGGTATCCAAGAGTTGCTCATGCAATTGTAATTTCTCTGCTTCCATACGTTTGCGTTCGGTAATATCCTGCGCCACACAGACTAATCCCTGAAATTGCCCTTGTTCATCCTGCATCATCGAACCGGAAACGGAAATCGGGATCACCCGGCCGTCCCGTGTCAGAAAACTGGACTCAATGCTACTGACCGATCCTTGAAGCAGTAAATTCTCGATGATGGAACCTTGGGCAAACTCCGCTCCAAAAATGAGACCTGGCGATTGCCCGACCAACTCTTCCTCGGTATACCCCAACAGAGCAAGCAAGGATGGATTGGTCGACCCGATGGTCATATTCGCATCAATCACCAATAATGAATCCGCCATCGACCGCAATACATTGTCCACATACACTTTTGAGGTCGCTAATTCATCCCGGGCCGAGGCTAACTCATCCTGCCGATCCGCCCCCTCACACGTGGTCACCGCCAAGGGCTGTTCATCAGCCTGTTGCGTTACATCTGACATGTCATCGTTTCCTCGAATGGTGTAACCATCTCATCACAATCTTGCCCGACAGCTGAAAATATTTTGAAGCCAGGATCATTGTGTAAAGACGACACGCGTCTCAGAGAGATCGGCACCAAAATATCCATCATGAGTCTCTCTAGGCCGGCAACGTCACCGTAAACGTGGATCCCTCTCCCGGCGTCGAGCGGACCGATAGTGCGCCGCCACATTGATCAGCAATACGTTGACACACGGCCAGCCCGATTCCCGTTCCTTCGTATGCATCTTTTCGATGGAGGCGTTGAAACATCCCGAAAATTTTATCGAGGTATTCCGTTGGAATGCCAATACCCTGATCCTGAATATCAATCTGGCAGAGATTCCCCGGTTTTCCTAACCCGGCATGGCGCCGATCTTGAATCAACATGCCTGAGATATGCAGCACGGGAACCATATTGGGCTTGTGAAATTTCAAGGCATTGCTGATGAGATTCTGTAATAACTGACGGACTGGCATCGTCTCCCCTACGATTCTTGGCAGATCGCCCACATGAATCTCGGCCTGCAACTCCTCAATGTGCCCACCTAAATCCGAAAGGATGTCCTGAACAATCTCCCCTAGCACAAGAACTTCGCCATTCGAACCGGGAGCATCGATTCGCGAATACAACAACAGCCCTTCAATCAACTGTTGCATGCGGCTGGCCGCTTTCGTCACGCGATCAAGATAGCCCTGGGCTTGTTCATTCAAAGAGCTGCCATGCTTGACCCGCAGAAGATCGACAAACACTTGAATGGAATGAAGTGGCTCCTGCAAGTCATGGGCGGCCAAGGATGCAAATTGCTCTAAATCTTGATTGGATCTGGCCAATGCCTCCGACTTCTGCCGCAACACCACCTCATGCCGATTCCATGCCCCCAATTCAGCCAGCGCCTGATCCCGGGTTGCCAAGAGTTCCAGATTTTTGATCTCCAACTCTCGAACTTTTTGAGCCAATTGGTTCACACGCGTTTGTTGTCGAAACAGGTCTTGTTCGGCCCTACAATGAGACTCTTCCAATTGCACACATTGATCTTTGAGCGCCTCTTCGGATTCCTCAACTGGCAACCCAGGCCTTCGTTCCCCATGCTGATGCATCATCTACCGAGGAAGGGTTAGGGAAAGCAGGGATTGCCGAATGGCAAGAGCCTCAAGACAATGAACGAATTCCAACCATTGCCTGTATCGGTACCGGATTGAGATCATGCCAACGCGACTTCTTGTTGAACGGGGAAGGTTAGGGTAAAGACCGCACCCTTCCCAATACCATCACTCTGTACCTCCATCGACCCACCCATATTCTGAATGGCCACAATGGAGCTATGCAGCCCAATTCCATTCCCATCTTTTTTGGTCGTAAACCCTCGGGTAAACAGTTTGGAGAGATGTTCCGCAGCAATCCCAACCCCACTATCTTGAATGGTTATGACCACGGATGTTTTTTCGTGATTAGGATAATTCACCTTGATACATAGCTCATGGTGCTCCTGACACTGTTGCCGCATCGCCTGTTTGGCATTTCGCAGAAGATTCACCAGAATCTGTAACAATTGATGTTGATCGGCTAATACCGGCAAGACGTCTTGATAATCACAATGGATGGTTATCCATTTTTCATCTTCAGGCTGGAAACTCATTTCCATCGCATGCGATAACACCTGAACCAACACAACCGGCTCCACTTTTCCTGCCGATTTCGCCATGGTCTGTTGGGAAACAATAATTTGCTTCATATGCCGAATATTCCTGACTAACCCCTTCATTTCATTGACAACAGTCTTCTGTTCTTCAATGAGATGGGACCCCAGCTTTCCGAGAGACGTCGGAATACGTTTACCCTTTGGATCCTCCGTGAGATAAGCGCCTAAATTTTGCTCGTGGGCGTGCATCAATTCTGCCATTCGATTCACAAGTGTCACGGAGGATTGGTCCACCAAGGACTCCACCATATTGGCGGCCACCGTCACACTGGTGAGCACATTACCCACATTGTGTAAGACCGTGGAGGCCACATCCGCCAATTCAATTTTGTATGCCGCTTCGCCTAATTGGCTTCGAAGCCACTGCAACTCAACAAGACACTGCTTACGTTCCTGCGCCTGCCTTAGGAACCAACTCAATACGGTCAAGGCCGACGTCTCATTCACTCGACATCCAATGACATCCTCAACAATTTGGCTTTGGTTCCCTGTATTCTCGGAGGCACCTGTCAGCCCGAGAAAAGTCGTTTTCTGACCATTCCGAACCAGACAAGAGGTCGCTTCCCACAGATGACTATCGGCTCGACAATCCACAATACCCGCATCAAACTGACGGCCTGATTCGGCTTGAACCTTTCCCTCCTGAATCGTCATCACCCAATCGACGGAAGGCTGGGGGATCATTGAGGCCAACGCAACCCGACATGCCGAAGGCACATCCGACTCGTGAAAGCCAACCATTAAGATGGAGAGAGGTAAGGCTTGAAGGGAGAACTGAAAATCTAAAGGCAACATACGGGGTTATGTTTTCACTCACAAGCGCGATGCGCCGCGCCTAATCCACATTCCCATTGACCACCAAGCTCTGACAAAGAGGAATGTAATTCGAGGAACATCGATCGTTCTTCTATCCCTGGCACAGGAAAATCTTCGAAAGCCAGAAGCCGCACTACCGTAGCTAGGGCGTTAGTTCGCTTTCACCGTCTCCTCGGTCCGTTCTTCCGCCCATTTCGCCAAGAGCTCTAACTGTGATTTGGCCTGCCGGGCCTCAGCCCATCGCTTGGTTAACGAATTCGCCAACTGCCAGACTTCAATGTTATCAAATGGTTTTCGGAGAATGAGTAATTTATCATTCTTATTCAGGCGTTGAATCACATCCTCCCAGGCATGATCAGAAAACGCCGTGCAGATCACCACTTGTAAATCGGGATCTTCCTGCCAGAGATGCTCGATAGTCTCCACGCCATCCCAGCCAGGAGGCATACGCATATCCACAAAAGCGACGGCATAGGGCCTCCCCGCCTTCATCGCCTCTTGAACCATTCGATACCCCATTTGGCCTTGATCCGCACATTCCACCTCAAATTTTTCCACGACCTTTTGTTCTTCCACGTCATCGAATAATTCGGCTCGGACTTCCTGTAATAACGACGTATCCATGGAGCGTTCCAAAATCTTTCGGAAATCATCGTGGATCGCCACGTTATCATCAATCACCAAAATCCTGCGGTTCCCTTGTTCCATGTCCATTACCGTGTTTCCTCCATGTGAATAACTGGTAGATCAAGAGTAAAAATGGCTCCTCGGTCAGGCCCATCGCTCCACACCCGCAAGGCCCCGCCAAGACCTTTTGCAGCTAACGCGCTACTGTGAAGATTAGGCACGAGATCAGACTGAGGTCCTGATGGTTGGGGCGAAAAAACTCGTGTCAGACAGTCTGGCGCAATCCCTTGCCCCGTATCCTCGACTTGTATGCGAACAAATCCCTCACGATCCGGACACGGGAGAACATGTATGCTCAGGCGATGCCGGCGAGCCGTCATGCCGCGCATCGCATTGATCGCATTTCGAATCAGGTTCACCACGATAGGCTTCAACTTGGAAACTTCCAAAATCCCTTCACCGATAGAATGGTACTCCCGAATCACTTCAATCCCCATCAAATCC
>JAOUQB010000599.1 GCA_029879555.1 Nitrospirota bacterium
GAGCTTGTCCAAGATCTTTTGAACCTCCCGATCAATCTCAGCAGCGGTCATTGCCTTAGCCGGAGACAGGTCCACGGCGAGAACGACAAGGGCCAGAAGGATCAGTGATCGTCCGATGGCTTGCATCGTCTTTGGTGTGCGTGTCTCCTTATGAAAATGTTTTTGAGGACTGCCGGACAAATGAGAAGAGGCCAGTGTCGTTTGCATACCATGGTGAGAAGAACGTCTCGTCTCACCTTGGACCCTCAAAACCCATAATTTTGCCTAGTTGATTTCATTTCCTGTTTTTCCAGAATCAGGCGATAGGCAATAAAATATTTGTAAATATTACTCACGTATTGAACCGTTTCGCGACCGATACGCTTGGCGGTGACCAACTCCACATTTTTAAACCATTTATTCGGATTTAACCCCAACTTCCGGGCCTCAGTTCTGAGCTTTGCGACCCTGGCCGGACCCGCATTATAGGAGGCGATCGCAAAGAGCCATTGGTTCAACAGGTCCATATCCTGATCTTTAAAATACCGGTCATGCACAAAATGTAAATACTTGATTCCGGCATGAACATTCGGTTCAAGATTTTCAATATTGGGAATATTGACGTTTGGATCACGAGCGGTACTCGGCAAGAGCTGCATGACACCGATGGCACCGGCAGCACTTCGCTTTCGTTGGTCTAGCGCGGACTCCTGGTAGCCCAGAGCCATGGCGAGGACCCAATCAAACCCGTATTGTCCGGCTTTTTCTTGAAATACGTGCATGAGGTTTTGAAATTTCTCGCGTTCCCGTGTGGCCAACGCATTGTTGATATACTTGGTATTTTTTAAATACCGGGTGAATAACATATTTCCGATTAGAGTGCCTTTCCTATTGTGGCTCACAAACTGGTTGATCACCTTTTTCAGTTTCGGACTATTCTTGCGAAAGGCCCAGGCAATCTTCCCACCGGTATTGACGGCGATATCCGGATAGAGATGGACATTCTCAAAAATCTTTGCCCAAAATTCGGCCTTGGGGCTATCCATGACAATCATCGGCAACAATCCCGCGTTCACCATTTCGAGAAGATCTTCGTCTTCTAAGTTTTCGTCAGCGAAAACCAGCGTAATCTCGGATTGACCGGCATCCCTGAAGGTTCGATTCACGCGAACCAGACTTTCATAATAACTGCTGGACTTCCGGACATGGATCGTCTTTCCTGAAAGATCATCCAGGCGGGAAAGTGGGGCGACATCCGGACCCGTGACGACAATTTCCCGAACCCCGGTCAGAAACGGCGTTGAGAATTCAACCCGTTTCTCTCGTTCGGGTGTAATGGTCAACGCCGCAGCGGCGATATCACCTACTCCATTGAGCAAACCCGGAATGAGTTCATCGCGGTCGACCGGAATGAATACCACGCGCATCCGTACGATTTTTCGCTTTAAATCCTTGTTGATCTGTTTTTCAAACACCTTCAGAAGATCGTATGTGAGGCCACGCTGGCTCCCTCCGTCAAGAAAGTAGAACGTCTTGCTATAAGGCACCAGCACCCGAACCTGGTTGCGCGTGACCATCCCATCCCAATCACCTGTCCACGTCTTTAGCGTCTGTCTGAACTTGCCGCTGAACGGATCTTCCACCCTCTCTTGAGAGGCCGCGGATTCAACCAACCCGATAAGAAGCAGGATAGATACTACCGGCAACAGACAGCAGATCCACCTGGGCCTTCGTGGTGTGGGTGTCATCTTGTTCGTATCAGGCGCGACCATCATCGTCATTTCCTCAGTGCCAATATAACGAATTTCAAGGGATTTGTTCCAATGGCTTGTGAGGCGACCGCATGCCTCACACAGAGGCGGGAACGGCGAGTGGTTGAGACACCTTTGATGCTTTTTTAACAGGATTAGATGGATAGCGAACACGTAATCTGCGAACCGATGAAGTGAGGAGCGTGAGAAAGACGCCTAGGGTTGAGGAGTCGTTGGCGGAGGTTAGTTGCACACAGAATGGGACCGTGTGGTGCGCTTGGCACCAATGGGTCATCCATACGTAAA
>JAOUQB010000600.1 GCA_029879555.1 Nitrospirota bacterium
TCTGTTTTGCTGTGTGTGGGTTTCGTGGTTGTGGGGATGCTTGGCATGTCCGGGGAACCTGTGATTGTGCCAGAACAGCCTGAGAGTGATCTAGAAGTATTTGTCCGCCAAGGGTGCCCGCATTGCGAAAAAGCCAAAACCTATCTCACTACGCTGAGGCAACGGTATCCCGATCTCAAGGTGACCGTTCGGGATACCGGTGAAGATCCCCAAGCGTTACTTCGATTGAAAACGTTGGCTGCCAAATTTGATATGACACAGCTTGGAGTGCCAGCCTTCTATGTGCGAGGGGAGTTGGTGGTGGGTTTTCAATCAGCGGAAATCACCGGCAAACACCTGGAGGAACTGTTAGGGCGACCACCACCGGATGTGGAAACTCCCTCTGAGGGTGCCTGTCCGCTTGAGCCGGAGGTGCCTTGTCCCCCGGAGTCCACGCCAGAGGCTATCGGGGGACGTAGTCTTCATCTTCCATTTTTTGGTGATTTGACCCTTCCACAACTTGGCCTACCGCTTTTTGCAGTCTTTCTCGGTCTCCTTGATGGGTTCAATCCTTGCGCAATGTGGGTCTTGCTATTTTTATTGGCCTTGCTAAGTAACCTGCGAGATCGACGCAAGATGTTCCTCCTGGCTGGGACGTTCGTCCTGGTGAGCGGAGTCGTGTATTTTGCGTTCATGGCAGCATGGCTGAATGTCTTTTTGTTCATCGGGTATGTGCGGATTATTCAGGTCATGATGGGTGGGCTAGCGGTCGGAATTGGCCTGCTGAATGTCAAAGAATTTTGGGCCTTTGGGCAAGGCCTCTCGCTGGCCATTCCTGATTCAGCAAAACCGGGGCTCTATGCGCGAATTCGAAAAATTTTATTGGCGGAGCATACGAGCCAGGCCATGATCGGAATTTTAGTATTAGCCATCATGGTGAACATGATCGAATTTGTCTGTACGGCAGGATTTCCGGCCATGTTCACACAGGTGCTGAGTCAACAGGGTCTGACCAATTGGGGATATTATGGCTATTTGGGACTCTACAACCTGGCGTATATTGCAGATGATGCCGTCATGGTCACAATTGCAGTGGTCACACTCAGCCACCATAAATTGCAAGAACGAGAAGGACGATGGCTCAAGTTGATCAGCGGAATAGTGATGCTGGGGTTGGGGGTTCTTTTGTTGATCGCTCCGGAATACCTTATCTAAATCACTTGAGGGTAAATTCCCCGCTGCTTGGGGCGGGCTTCTTTATTGAAAAAGATGCTCTTAAACCTTATGGTGGCGGGTATGCTTGAATCGGCAGATGAGAGGAGGCCGTCCATCGACATTCTTGATGATGGGATTATTCGTTGCCAAGGGCCATGGACTATTCCGCATCTCATGCATCTTCAGATGGTAATACAGCGGATGAATTGGCCATCCGTTCCTGAATTAAGATGGGATGTGTTGAACGTCACGGCCATGGATACCGGAGGGGCGGTGCTTTTACATCGTACCCGGATGCGGCTTCAACAAGAGGGCTGGAAAGTCACCTTGCAGGGTCTTCGTCCCGAGTTTGAGGAATTGCTCCATGAGGTCTCATCCAATTGGAGTGAGGTGGGAAGGAGAGCCGACACGCAGGAAACCTACCGGCAAGGGTTGGCGCGGTGGGGCAGGGAACGGGCCGGGCAGGCGGTCAATGCCCTCGAATTTTTAGGAGAATGTGCTGTGACTGTGCTCGAATCATTGAAGCGGCCTTCGTTGATTCGTAAGCAGGCCCTGATCCACAGTCTCGAACAGGATGGTTTTCGGGCCTTACCCATTACAGGGTTGCTGGCTTTCTTGTTAGGTTTTGTCATTGCCTACCAGGGGGCAGAGCAATTGCGACAATTTGGTGCCAATATTTTCGTGGTGGATCTTGTAGGCATCTCGCTTCTTCGAGAAATTGCTCCACTGATTGTCGCGATTCTTATCGCCGGCCGATCGGGGTCAGCATACGCGGCACAGATTGGTGCGATGAAAGTGACAGAAGAGCTTGATGCAGTCAGGACGCTTGGACTT
>JAOUQB010000601.1 GCA_029879555.1 Nitrospirota bacterium
CCCTCTCACCCCCTATGATCGTGCCACATTTTATGGGGGAGATTCGAAGGGCTATACCGACTATTTAACCCTGAAAGAACAGTCGGGCTAACCACGGCTAAAGTTGGAAAAAGGAGACGAAGACATGAAACCACCAATCAGCGATATCGCGTTCACCCCATCCGTGAAAGCCATTCAGGAGCGAATGAGATCACGTAAGCAATATGCTCGAATGGAAGAGGGAGCCGGATGGTCGAACACAATAACTCAAGAACTTGCTGATTTTTTGAATGAGGTGGACTCCTTCTATTTGGCCACGGCCAATGCCGATGGAAGGCCATACATCCAACATCGGGGAGGCCCCAAAGGTTTTCTCAAGGTACTGGATGATCAAACTCTGGCTTTTGCCGATTTTGCAGGTAATCGGCAATACATCTCACGAGGGAACTTGGCCGAAAATAGCCAAGCCTTTTTGTTCCTGATGGATTATGCCACCCAATCTCGGATCAAGATTTGGGGAACAGCCGAGGTGATTGAGGATGATCCTGCTTTACTCACACAACTCACTGATTTCCAGTACAAAGGAAAGCCCGAACGAGTGATTCGGTTTCATGTGCAGGCCTGGGACGCCAATTGCCGACAACACATTCCGGTAAAATACTCACAACATGAAGTAGACGCCATCGTCCAACCACTCATCAAGGGTCTAAAACACCTTGAAGCTGAAAATATGTCTTTAAAAAATCAATCCGCGGTCTCAGTGTAAATATCGAAAGGTTCCCAGAAAAACTTTCCCGCACAAAAGAGGAGACAAGGAAATCTCCACCACCGTACAATTGAAGGATACACGTGAATCTTTTACGGAAAACCAAATCATGTATGATCAATCAGAAAATTGGGCCGAAACATTTCAGATACTTTTTAATGAGAAAGTCGCTGCCTATAAAAACGGCATTCAGCATGTTGCGGCTATGTTCTCAAAAGAAGAAGAAAAAGTCTTTCTTCGAACGATTGGAGCCACACCTCAAGAAATTTTTGATTTTGTGGAAGACTGGTGCGACGATGGAGATCCGACCCCTGAAATGGTCCTGGCGATCACCCGGATTCGGAGGGACTTTTTTTTGAACGAACAACAGGGGCACTATTCAAAATTTGTGAGAAACACCGATTTGTTTCCACCCCGGGAAGCCTCTCTGGCCGGATTGGAATGGTTTCCGCGCATTATTGAAAAAGCCAAGGCCAAACTCCTCGGTGAATTGCCGTCTGATTTGATGTATAGCTGTGGAGGGGACCGCCGATTTCTAAAAAAGGTCAGGGTAAATCCTGCTGAGTTTCTCCAAGTGGTGCGGGAGGCGGGAGATGATGTGGATCACATCATCAAATTCGTGACAGATCGTTCCAAAAGCTAAAATACCAATTTTTTCTGGGGGTGATTAATGCCGAAAATTGTACGTTTTCATGAAACCGGTGGGCCTGAGGTTCTGAAGCTTGAAGACTTACCCTTGGTCGAACCCGGCAAAGGAGAAATCCGAATTAAGGTTGAGGCCATCGGGCTGAACCGCGCGGAGATTATGTTTCGAAAAGGGCAGTACCTTGAGACACCACAACTTCCCTCACGATTAGGGTACGAAGCCGCTGGTATTATTGATGCTGTCGGACCAAATGTCACCGAATTTCAGATTGGCGACCGCGTAAGTACGATTCCTTCATTTCCCATGGGCCAATATGGCGTGTATGGCGAAAGCGCCGTCGTTCCATCCTATGCCGCCGCGAAATATCCAGCCACCTTATCAGCCAGTGAAGGTGCCGCTATTTGGATGCAATACATGACTGCCTTCGGTGCACTCATCGAATATGGAAAATTACAACAACATGATACGGTCTTAATTACAGCCGGGAGCAGTAGCGTAGGAATCGCTGCCATCCAGATTGTTAAAGCTGTGGGAGGAATCGCCATCGCGACCACTCGCGGGGCTGACAAGAAAGCGTTTCTCCTTGAAGCCGGTGCCGACCATGTGATTGTGACGGATGAAGAAGACCTCGTGGAA
>JAOUQB010000002.1 GCA_029879555.1 Nitrospirota bacterium
GACTCTACCGTGCCAAAGGCGGTCATCATGATTAAATTCGACTCCGGGTACTTTTGTACGACTTGTTCCAATAATCCGAGGCCATCCATTCCTTTCATCCGTAAATCCGTGAGAATCACCAGAAATTTTTCAGATTCCATATGAGTCAGCGCCTCCTGCCCATCTGAGGCCACGACGACTCGATAATGTTCTTCTTCTAACGTGTCCTGTAACAATTGCCGCATTTCTGGTTCATCATCGACCACTAAGATGGGAAAAGAGTCTTGTGTCATAGAAAATTTCCTTATTTTGCTGGGATAAATCGTGCCAATTCGGGATATTCGATCACAAACCTTTTCGCCAGAGGATAATGGAGTGAAGCCTCGTTGAACCGGTAATCATCCTTATGCTCCTCCCATTTTCTTGAGAAATACCGCGCCATATTTTCTCTTTCTATCCATCTGTAGAATTTTGCGCCAAACACCAAATTCCCATCTGTAGCATTTTGCACCATTTCAGAGAACCGATGCTAGCCTGCTTTCATTCAGATTTGGACTAAACCAAATACTCATATTCCATCTCGCGAAAATTTCCCTTTCATGACAGATACATGGATTTCCGGATGTTCTTGTCCACAGGGAAGCCACAAACATTGCATGGGTCTTGCCATGGCACTTCTCTTGCTGAATAAAAACGATTATGTCGAGTCATCTTTAACTGAGAAGGAATAGATTCATGAAAATCATTGTCGCTATTGATGGCTCACCCTCTTCCAGGCATGCCCTTCAAGCTCTTGCACATCTCGCGCCTCCTGAAGAATTCGTTCTCGTCCACGCCATCGCGATTCCCGATTTCAATTACGCCATGATTTCGCCAGACCTTCGCACGGAAATTCAGGCCGAAATGGAGGCCAAATTACGCAAGGAAGGGGAAGGTATTCTTTCGCAAGCAAGGGAAAAGCTCCCTTCTGATTTTCCTCAGGTCCAAAAAATTCATCAAATTGGTCATCCGGTGGATGTCATTCTAGAAACGGCTCGTTCGTCCAAGTCGCACCTCATTATTCTGGGAGCCAGAGGCCTTGGCGCCTTTAAAGAACTGGTATTGGGAAGTACCTCGCATCGCGTGCTTATGCATGCACCCTGTTCGACCATGGTCATCAAAGAACCCGTCCCCCGCTTAAAAAAAATCCTCCTCCCGGTCGAGGGGGAAGAAGACATTGCCATTGCCTTACAATTTTTAGCCCGACAACCTTTCCGAGAACCTGTAGATATTGATGTCATCGCGGTTTGGCCTCAACCTCAACTTGCCTGGCCCATCACCTTAGGACAAACCAAACTCCTGGAAATGAAGGCGATTGAAGCTGCTCAAGATCGCATGACATCGGTGACTGACCGACTCACACGGATGAACTATTCTTCTCAGACGAAAGTCGGAATGGGCGACCCGGCTTTCGCCATTCTCGAACAAGCCAAAGCCTCTGAAGCCGACATGATCCTCATGGGCACGCATGGCCGGGGAGGACTAGCCAGATTTTTAATCGGAAGCGTGTCCAATTCTGTCCTCCATCAGGCCGACTGCCCCGTGCTTATTGTGCGCTAGATCCCAGCCCCCCCTACCCCCTTTCCCAAAGGGGGGGAATCTCAAAAGTTGTCTCTATTTTCCGCCCTTCACCTTACGACTCACTCCTTACTTTTTATGCCACTGCGGAGATCTGCCACAGCTCAAAGGTCTTCATAGGCAGCAGTCCATATTCAAAAGCCTGCGAACCAGATGTTTTCCTGAAGATTTTTGGCCAACGTCTTTCGTGACCTCCACATTCTGTTCTTGGCATATCCATTGCTTTATCAATTCATGATGTCGAAGACCACCACCACAGGTATGAGAGAAAGGGAGGATGGATTTATGCGCGACGATTGGCAACGAGGGATTCAAAGAATAGGAATGGCCACGTTCGGAATACTGTTGCTTGGGGGAACCCTGCTTTCCAGTGCCCAATCACAACAGGAAGTGAATGTGACCATTGAAGGGTATACATTCCTGACAACACAAACGCCCCTTCAACTCCATACCGATACCATTATTCGAGTGAAAAACTTGGATAATGTGCGGCATGATTTCGGATCACAGATGTTTCTGAATACACTCACGCATGTCGAAAGCAATGGGGTCGTCACCTATGGGAAAGGCGTGGAAGGTGCCTACTTAGACCCTGGACAGGAAGCCTCGTTCCGATTGACGCTCAATCAATCTGGACGCTTTCAATTTGAATGTTCCATTCATCAGGACATGAAAGGCGAAATATTGCTCCTCACGGTTGATGCGGTCTAGCAAGCACATGCGACAATAATGAGTCAGGAGTTAACAGTTAGGGGTTAAAAAATGATTTTGCTTTCAACACTGTACTCCTCACTACTTACTCCTTACTTTTCACCTTCTTTCTAAAAAACGCGGGGGAAACTCATGGTTAACATTGTAACGAATATTCTCTTCGCCACGGATTTTTCTCCCTGCTCGGTTCCGGCCTTTCGGTATGCCGTGGAATGGGCCAAAGTCTTTGACGCCCAATTAACCTTGTTTCATGGGCTCTCCCTCCAACCTGGATTGGATATCGACGCCGGTATTGCCCAGCGCTATTTGGATGAACAACGCAAGGTGGGCGAAGAACACTTAAATCAACTCCTCGCCGAAGCTCGCCAACAGGTTCCGAAGACAGCCAAAGAGATGCGAACCGGTCTCGCCTCTGCCCAAATTTGCGATGTGGCTCGAGAGTGCAAGGCCGACTTAATTATCACAGGGACGCATGGATGGACCGGCTTTAATCGTGTCGTCTTTGGCAGCATTGCTGAACGCGTCATTCAGCGGGCGCCATGCCCGGTCCTCTCCATTCCAGACCGAAGCCCCGAAGAAACTGCGGGTATGCATGCCCTCACGATACAACCACGGCAAATCGTGTTGCCAATCGATTTCTCTGACTGCTCAATGGATGCCTATGAATACGCGGTGGAAGTGGCCAAATGGTTTGATGCCCCGTTGACCTTGGTGTGTGCGATTGAACCGTTGTCCTACAGCTTAGATTTTTCCCTGACACATCCCCTAGAAGACAAAGCCAACCGAAAAAAAGTTGTCCAACGATTAGAGGAATTAACCAAACTCCTCGTCGATGAAGGGTTATCGGCACATTACGAGTTAGTAGAGAAACCTTCGGTGGAAGCGATCATGGAAACCAGTGCCACGCAACAAGCCGATTTAGTCGTCATGGGCACGCATGGTCGAAAAGGCCTGTCTCGCCTACTCTTAGGCAGCACAACAGCCAAGATCCTTCAACTCAGTCCTTACCCCATCCTGACCGTGAAAAGTCCAAAATTCGAAGGAGGGCATCACCCAGCCACTCAAAGTGAACAGCCTTCGGCTTCTGCCACAACAGGAAACCACTCAGACGCATGACTGACCAAAAGACATCAACTGTTTCAAGTGACCAAGAGGGCATCCGCAACCTCCTTGCCCGCTTAAAGGCCCAATCGCTGCATATGGACTTTCAGGGGCAACGCGAGATGGCGTTCAGTCTGGTTTTAAAACCCTATCTGGATCCGATCACCGCACAATATTTGGCCCCGTTACCAGAAGAAATCGCGTTGGCGGAATGGTATCTCTATGCCGACTTCTTTCCCACGGATGGGCATCCTTCACTCATTGAACAGGTCCGAGACACCATCACCGAGCATATTCCGGAGGAAGAACGCACGTGGCTTGATCCCGTGCGACATTCGTATATGGACCTTCTTCAGATCATGGCCATCGATCAGGAGACACACCCTCCCTGCCTCCACCTTCAATCCATGGGAGACCAGCAACGCTTCAATGTACCGTATCTGGAAGAGACCCCCGTACAAAAAGACCGCGTGCTGTTAACCCGTCTGATACGGGGAAGCTCAGGCGCCTACTTGCCTGGTCCCCCACTCGTTCTCTCATTAGCCATTGGGCAAACTCTGTTGGCGTTCACACATGATCTGCGTCGGGGAATTGAATTTAGCACGGGCAATTTCGCCCTTGCCGAATGGCCAGAATTTACTAATGAATATGGGTATCTTTTGATTTGGGGAATGGCAAAACTTCGAGGAGGTGCGATAGCCACCGCAGATGCTCAGGTGAAGTATTGGAATGAAACGGGTGAACCCTTTTTGTATGCCATCGCCTTCTATGAACATCACGAATTCCAAACATTAGCCAGAGGCCTGGATGAATGGGACCACATGAGCCTTCAACCGACTTCCCCAGATGGCGAAACACTCCAAAGGAAGGCCTGGGTTCAACATACGCAAGACGAGCAATCTCCGCTATACGCCGCTGCCCGCTTCACCCTCACCTCGACCCAACTCACCGTCGAAGCGGATACAGCCGACCGGCTGGATGCCATCAAACACCAACTGGCCGCCACATTCGGATTCTCTCTCCATTTCAAAGGTGAGACATTAGACACACCACCACATTCGTTACCATATGTGGATTTACTTGCTGATACCTATGTCGCTCCCCCCGTTACGGTGACCGTCAAAGAAGAAAACACACTCTTATCCACGTTGCTAGAGAAGATCTACCTCGATTGGGCTGAGCAACCGTCTCCCTCGCTCAAGGGGAAGACGCCACGCCAATATTGCCGAGAGCACCATGACACGAAAAAGGTCGCCGAATTGATCGATCAAATGGAGCGAAATGATTTAGGCCTCCAACGCACGGGACAACGAGCCTATGATTATTCTATTCTCAGAGCACACATCGGGTTAGAGGAATAATTCAGACAATGCCTCCTGGCTCTGTTCAAGCGCCACCGCCCCAATTATTTCTGCGGGATGATTTTGCTCAGCTGCTACACACACTCAAGCAGTTGGGCTATCAAATTTTAGGGCCTGTCGTATCTCAAGGAGCCATTCAATGGAAAGCGATCACCGCACCCGAAGATTTTCCCATTGGGTGGAAGGATCACCAAGAACCCGGACGCTATCGCCTTGAGCCAGACGTCAGCCCTCGTTATTTCAATATTGTCCATGGGCCCGAATCACTCAAGCCCCTGACCTTTGCTCCGCGAGAAAGGTTGCTGGTTCTCGATCGTCAAGACCACACGTTTACGGCAAAAGACATTCAGCCTGAGACCACACCAACCGCTGTTTTGGGTGTGCGGGCCTGCGACCTCGCCGGTCTCGGCATCCAAGATCAAATTTTCCTGCATGGCACCTATGCCGATCCCTACTATCAACAACGACGGGAAAACTTGTTTCTGATCGCGGTCAATTGCACCAGAGCCCATACAACCTGCTTTTGCGCATCCATGGAAACAGGCCCAAAAGCTCGACAAGGGTTCGATCTTTGCTTAACGGAGGCTGATGAAGATTTCTTGGTTGAAGCGGGAAGCTCGAAGGGGCTACAAGTCTTAGAGCAACTACCCTGCTCTTTAGCGCCAGAAGAACGAATCAAACAAGATGAGGAACTGATTGGCGCATGCGCGGCAAGCCAGACTCGTAGTCTGCCCAAAGCGAAGCTGCCTGATGCCTTGTATGAAGCACACGATCATCCGCGTTGGGATCAAGTGGCGGCCCGCTGTTTATCTTGTACGAACTGTACGATGGTCTGCCCAACGTGCTTCTGCCATGGTGTCGAAGAAACCCCTTCCCTAGACTTCCAACAATCCGAGCATACCCGTGTGTGGGATTCCTGTTTTACACCCGATCATGGTTATATCCACGGAAAGAATTTCCGTCCAACAACCAAAGACCGCTACCGCATGTGGCTGACACATAAGCTTGCCTCATGGATCGATCAGTTCGGCGCATCCGGCTGTGTCGGCTGCGGCCGCTGCATCACCTGGTGCCCCGTGGGCATCGACCTCACCGAAGAAGCCGACGCCCTCTCACAACCTTAACGTCTTTTTTGATAATCGTAGGGGTCAGATACAAGACTCGATTAAAAACATTGATGTTCCACTCCTTCAATAACTGCCTAAGTGATCTATCGTCGTCTGTTCTTTTGTTCCATAAGATCTTTTCGGAACTTTGCCATGGCTTCTTCAAAATCCGGCTGGATCATTTTGACGCCATTGGCAATCAAGACTTTGGCAATACTTCCGCAGATGGCCAACAAGAGGACACAGAAAAACAATCCCACCATGTAAAAGAACGAATCCGGCGCTATCAGGATGTCCGAAGAGGTCTTAATCGTCACTTCAATGGATTCCATAGGAATGAGATTGAAGATAATTTCCTGGGTTCCATCCCCGGCAAGAAGTCGGTAGATAATAGTTACCACCCATCCAGCCAGCAGCACCCCCAAACCAAGAATGCCCATCCCAATAGTCCTTGAATTATCTGACGGCTTGTCGGATTCTGAATAGTGGGTCCAGCTTTCGTCCATGCTCTCTTTCCTAATTCTTCAGAACCTGAGATCCATAAAAACCCAAAAACAGGATAAACGGTGCCTTACCTTACAATCAAAAATACCCAGAGATAATGGGGATATTCCTGGTCAAGCATTTCATCGTATTTGCTCACTGGAGATCTGAATCCCTTTTGGAATTTCCTTGGGGTTGGCCCTTCGCTGTCAAGGCACCTCTCCAGATCGGCTCACTCGGAAACACAGGCCTCCACCAGGCAGCCCACTTTTTGTTCTCGATCTCCACCGCGCCTCTTTCTTTTCGAGTCGCCAGAAATTCCTGAAGCGCCGGGAGCTTCTCCCTTTCTAAAAATATAGAATAGGAATCGCCATACGGAAAGGCCATTTCCGAATTCAGACCGGGCCAATCATTGGGCCAATGAATGGACGCTTCAGGAGCATACTCATAGGGCCAAATTAAGACTTCGATATACACCGGCTCCCATTCGGAAGCACCTGGAACATCGAACTGCTCAAGAAATTGATGGAGGTTGAGCAATTCCGCTGGTGGGACACGAGGCTGCATGAGACCGAAAGATTCGGCCCCAGAAGGCACCTTATTGGCGGGCATCCTCATTCCGTAAACCCTGGAAGTCACATACCCGCTTTCAATTTTGAAGTAAAACAGTGATTTTGGTTGATCCGTGATATGAGGGGCCATATCGTAATACCCTTTCAAGCCCGAAACATTCGCGACCAACTCCAGACGCGAGCGCAATTCGTCGAACGCAGAACGATCCAGCAAGGTGGAGTACAACATTTCACCCTCAGAGTCTTGTTTAAGAAAAATGACCATTCTGTTCTCATACAATACAAAGCGTGGGTTATCGAGGCCAATGCGCTTCGCCCAGGGATTGGTTTGAATATACACCCCAACTGGGGTGGGCCCTTCGAAAGGACTGAAACCCTCAGTTTTCAAAGGCATTGCCATAAAGAGAGTAAGGAGTGCGAAACTTGTCATCATTTTTTGGATAACCATCGGTTTGCATCTTCCCCCAAATACCTATGTGACCTGAATTGGCGCCCAACTATGCACCTCATTCGATTTGACAAGAGGAAATTTCTGCGCTAGGACATTGCTCGTCATTTTCTCTCGGCAATATTAGTTGGATTTTCTCTGCATGGAATTAAGCATCTCGTGAAATTCCTCTTTGCTCATATCTTTAGAATAGATCATCAATCGTGCTTTCTCAGCAACTTGATAATGGAGAACAAGCACCTCTTCTTGTTGTCCCATGAACATCGTCGTTCTGATGACGTGGGCATTCCCTTCTAAAAACGTCGTTTCCCACGACTCTTGTTCCTGCATTGGCCCTAAGTCTCTCAAGGGAAACCCCTCCCAAAAGAATAGATGGGCTTCCTTCTCGTGTCGTGTGAGTACCATAGAAAGTTGCGTGGCGGGCTTCTGCTCAGGAATCTGGCTAGCAATGCCCTCTCTAGTAACATTTCGCACTTGGTATTCTTCCGAAATTACTATCGGTAAGAGATTGGTGTTTTCTTGCACTATTCTCGCTCCCAATGTCATCATTCCTGAAATTACTATCGCCGCCCACCATACAAGACTCGGCTTCATTTCCTCCAACCTGGGGAAAGGTCAAAATACAAGACTTCCGCATCAGCCCGGTCAACAACTAGCTCTCCGTGTTCGTTGATCCCGCCGATGTGGCCCCATTGGTAATGAAACCCCGTGCAAATAAGAATAGACGGGTCTGGTATGGTTTCTTTCAAAGTCACCGTTCTCAGAGTACTCCCTCGCTTCCAGAATGTGAGCGAAATACGATCATCCGTATAATCCAAAGGACTCAAATTCATGCCTTCAGACCCGGTTACCAGGTAGTCTCCATCGTTCGAAACAAACAGGGAACGGAACCAATCTGGTCGAGACCGAAGCTCTTGCTTAGAGACTGAATCTACAATTTGGGTACCTTTATCCAGACTTGACGTAACCATGATCGTTTGATTAGGGCTGCGTATTTCATTAGTAGCTGGCAGAGAAGGCGGCGAATCAGCCAATACACCTGAAGAGCCATTTACCAACAGGGCTAACAGAAGAGTTCCCAGTCGCTGAACACTCATATCTGTCACGCCCCTCAATCTTTATCAGAAAAATTTTTGCGCCAAAAATTTGCCCCGCTCCTGAATAGGGCTCCGAAATGGTTCGTTTACGAAATCTACTTAATTATGAGTCTTCAGTTTTTTCCAGACCAAGCTCGACTGTCTAGCTCAAGAAGCGAATTATAGCCTTCTAATCCTAGGATTCAAACGGTGGTGGAAAATCCCCGATTAATAGCACCTTCAAGTGAGTCTGCGCACAAGGGTAAAAATTTTCATGAAACTTTGGGCTTAAAATTGCTGATACGGTAAGGAGGACCCATGAATTTTGGCTTTTTGAGGAAAAACGCTACACTCATTTTTTATAAACTGTCTCAGAATCTAAGAATCAAGGAACAAGGAGGCTTCATAAATTCCCCTAGCCCCCTTTTTCTCAATGGGGGACCCTGAGGGAATCTGCGCGAGACTTACAAACTTATGCCCCACAATCCTTACCTTATTCATCCGGCCACGATCGTGGATCGGAAGCAAGAGTCCACCGATATTGTGACGTTTCGGCTTCAGCTTACCGATCCTGCGCACCGAATGGCGTTTCAGTTTGAGGCGGGGCAATTCAATATGGTGTATGTGTTTGGTGTGGGTGAAGTGGCAATTTCTATTGTGTCTGATCCAGATGAACCTGAATTTTTAGACCACACGATTCGGATTGTGGGGCGGGTGACTCAAGTATTAGGCAACATGCAGATCGGCGAAACCCTGGGCATTCGTGGTCCCTTCGGAAAGGGATGGCCGATGGCCGAAGGCAAAGGCAAAGATATCTTAGTCGTGACTGGTGGATTAGGCTGCGCACCGGTAGTTGGGGCGATCGAATATATTTTCAGGAGGCGAGAGGAGTACGGAAACCTGACCATCCTCCATGGCGTGAAAACCCCACATGACTTGCTGTATCGCGAGCGATGGGATGCCTGGCGACACCAACCAAATACCAAGGTCCTGCTCACCAGCGACGAACCTGGGAAAACATGGCATAGTCATGTGGGCGTCGTCACAGAACTCTTTGACGACCTTCAATTAGAACCCGACAAAACCCTGGTCATGATGTGTGGGCCCGAGATCATGATGCGAGTGGCGTGCAATATGTTGACGCATAAAGGTCTGCGTCCTGATTCGATGCATGTCTCCCTAGAACGACATATGGAATGTGGAATCGGGTTGTGTGGGCATTGTCAGCTTGGGCCATTTTTCCTATGCAAGGATGGGCCGGTAATGCGGTTAGACCGGGTGATGCCTTTTATGGGGAAGGTGGGGGTCTGAGACAAGCCCAATTTCTACCTGCCCTAAAATTTGTATGCTGCGTCCCACAGGGCGCGACCTTTGCTTACAAAGGAGGGGGACGAAAAAAGATGGATTCCCGATAAATACTGTCGTGAATGACGAGATAAATGACAGAGGTAAATCCCCCTAGCCCCCTTTTGTAAAGGGGGAACCTACTCTGGATATTTAACATGCTTGAAACACACATTTCTCCTAGCAGAAAACGTCCACGAGTGGCCGTGGTGAAATTTGCGTCCTGCGATGGCTGCCAACTGAGTATTTTGAATTTGGAGGACGATCTCCTGGAATTGGGAGCCGCCATCGATATCGCCTATTTCCCTGAAGCCTCCAGCGATATGCAAGCAGGACCCTATGACATTGCCTTTGTGGAAGGCTCGATTACTTGTCCGGAAGATTTGCCCCGCATCCTTGAATTGCGCCAACAGACGACGACCTTGATTACCATTGGCGCCTGTGCGACATCTGGCGGTATCCAAGCCTTGCGGAATTGGTCGGACATCGAAGCCTTCAAACGAGCGGTGTACCCCAATCCCGAATATATCCAGAGCTTGAGTACGTCTACTCCTATTTCCGAACATGTCCCTGTGGACTATGAACTCTGGGGCTGTCCCATTGATAAGCAGCAACTCCTTCGAGTGGTCACCGATTTACTGCAAGGAGTGAAGCCTCGTCTTGCCACGCACAGTGTGTGTTTTGACTGTAAACGAGAGGGCCATATT
Organism: Nitrospirota bacterium; assembly: GCA_029879555.1. Lineage (GTDB taxonomy): Bacteria > Nitrospirota > Nitrospiria > Nitrospirales > UBA8639 > Nitrospira_E. The sequence goes on from JAOUQB010000002.1 coordinate 10,506, forward strand.
TGCGTGCTGGTGGCGAAAGGCCTTCCCTGTCTTGGACCCGTCACCCGCATGGGCTGCGGCGCTATTTGTCCGAGCATGGGCCGAGACTGTTATGGATGTTTTGGACCGGCAGAACATGACTCTGACCAGCCACCTGGCGTGCCTCCCAATACCGAATCTCTGGCTCAACAGTTCCATCAACGCTTGCAACTCATCCCCGTCGAAATGGTTCGCCGATTTCGAGGGATTACAGGATCGGTGCAGTCCTTTAGTAAGGAAAGCGATGCCTGGGAATCAAAGTAATACCAGAACCATCAAGATCGACATGATGGCCCGCGTAGAAGGGGAAGGGGCACTCAACGTGACCGTCAAAGATGGACAGGTTCAGGATGTGCAGCTTCGTATTTTTGAACCGCCACGATTTTTTGAAGCCTTTCTCCAAGGACGCCACGTCAACGAGGTCCCCGATATTGTTGCGCGTATTTGCGGCATCTGCCCTGTGGCCTATCAGATGAGCGCCGTCCATGCGTTGGAACGGATTTTCGGCGTAGAGATCCCACCAGCCATTCGCCATCTTCGTCGATTGCTCTATTGCGGGGAATGGATCGAAAGTCATGTTCTGCACATCTACATGCTTCAGGCCCCTGATTTTATGGGATTTGCCAGCGGGCTCGACATGGCGCGCGTTCATCCTGATCTTGTGAAACAAGGGCTACGGCTCAAGAAAGCCGGCAATCAGTTACTGACCTTGCTGGGCGGGCGTTCCGTTCATCCCGTTTCTGTGATGATCGGCGGATTTTCTCAGGTACCCACAAAGGATCAGTTGCATGGACTGAAAGATGACTTGCGTTGGGCGAGAGATGCAGCGGTGAAAACCCTTCAATGGGTGAGCGGCTTTGCCTTTGAAGACCCGGAGCAGGACTATACATTCTTGGCGCTTCGCGACCCTGCAGAATACCCCATGAATACCGGCTCCCTTGTCACCAACAAAAGCCATCACCTGAATGTGTCAGAATTTGAAGATCACTTCCATGAAGAACAAGTGCCGTATTCCACAGCCCTGCATTGTACATTTCAGGGACAATCCTATTTGACGGGTCCCTTGGCCCGCCTTGCTCTTAACCATGATCAACTTTCGCCATTTACCAAAAAAATCTTTGCGGAGACTGGGCTTTCTCTTCCTTTCAAGCGTGCGTCGATGGGCATCGTTGCCAGATCGGTGGAAGTGCTCTATGCCCTTGATGAAGCCCTTCGCATCATTGAAGAATACGACCCACCCCCATCCCCATCGGTACCTGTGATCATCAAAGCTGGCACCGGGGTTGCCGCCACCGAAGCACCGCGTGGGGTCCTGTATCACCGATTTCAGGTCAACGAAGATGAAACCATTCAATTGGCAAAAATCGTCCCGCCGACCTCTCAAAATCAGCGGCGCATCGAAGACGATTTGCGCAATATGCTTCCAGGCTTGTTGCATCTGAGCGATGCGGAAACCGCCAGCAAGTGCGAGCGACATATCCGCAGTTATGACCCATGTATCTCATGCGCCACCCACTTTCTGAAATTCACGAAGGAAGAATTGCCAACATCGCCGCAAATATAAACATGGGCATTATTCTCTAATGATGTTAGGAGGCAGAAAATCCCCCCAGCCCCCTTTGCGAAAGGGGGGACAATACAATCAATCTTCATGATATATTTCATGCTTTATTTCTAATCTGATTCCCCCTTTTGAAAAGGGGGACAGAGGGGGGTTTTCTTGATTCCATATCGCAAGGATCTCAAAACAATTGCCCGAGCCCTGCGCACCAATATGACAGACAGCGAACAGGCTCTCTGGGCGAGGTTAAGAGGAAAGCAATTAAAGGAGATCCAATTTTATCGACAAAAACCTATTGGGAACGTCATTGTGGACTTTTACGCACCCAAAGCCAAATTGGTGGTGGAGGTTGACGGATCCCAACATTTCACTTCTGACAAAATCAAAAGGGATGAAAGGCGATCGACTGAGTTAGAGAAACAAGGCTTGCGGGTTTTACGATTCAACAATCTATAAGTGCTACAGGAACTCGATGCTGTAGTAGAGGTGATTTTTGAGGCTTTACCCCCAATCCCAAAAATCCCCCTAACCCCCTTTACCAAAGGGGGATTAAGATCCAAGATATCAGGAACGGATGACGAAGATAAAAATTATTGGGTTGGGGAACCCTTTTATGGGCGATGATGCGGTTGGCGTGTTAGTGGCCCGTCAGCTTCAGCCGTATGCTTCTGCTGGCATTTCCATTCTCGAGGGTGGATTATCCGGGCTCAGCCTACTTCATGATATGGAAGAAACTGATACGCTCATTCTTATTGATGCGGTTCATAGTTACGCCAAAGCCGGGACGATTGTTCGCTTCACCCTCCCACAAGATCTTGAGAAGATTGGAAAGCTGGCTTGGGGGGCATCGACTTCTTCCAGCCATGCCTTTGGTTTGGCTGAAGCGTTGACTCTTGCGCATACGCTGGAGGTCTTGCCAGCATACGTTGTCCTCTTTGGCATTGAATTGGAACAAATCCAAACAGGACACGTCCTCTCCCCAGAAGTATCCCAGGCGATGACTAATCTGACGAAAAGAATTATCGTCGAAGAATTGAGCCTGTCCCATGCATGAGCTGCAATTACTGAAAGAGGTCGTGAGGCAAGTCGAGGAACGGTGTCAGACTCAGCCGGGAAACAGCCTGTCACGCATTCGACTGGAAATTGACAGCCACTCCCATTTGGCCAGTCATACCCCGGAAGAATTACAAGCCACCTTTCATTTCGCAGCTCAGGGCACTCCCGTCGATTCTGCCAATTTGGATATTCATGTTCGGGTTTCGACCGGGACATGCCAATCCTGCGAAGCGGTCTTTGATCGTGCTCCCGAGACCTACGGCTGTCCTCACTGTTTCTCAGGAGATATTGCATGGGAAGACCACCCTGAACTGATCATTACCGACATTGAATTTGTGGAGCGCGAACCATGACCTCATCCGTTCAGGCACCTATCAGATCCGACCAGCGCGAGCGGATTCAACTGACAATTCGTGGAACGGTTCAAGGCATTGGTTTTCGCCCATTTGCATTTCGTTTGGCTCAAGACTTATCGCTCGGCGGGTGGATCGCCAATACCCCGCAGGGAACGTTGCTTGAATTGGAAGGGACTCCAAAAAATCTTCAAACTTTCCAGAAACGGATCACGGCCGAGCTTCCTCTGACCGGAAACATCCAGGCCATGACATCAACCCATATTCCCGTCATTGGCCAGCGGTCTTTTTGTATTCATCCCAGCCAAGGGGATGATCAGGCACATTCAGTTATTTCGCCTGACCTCGCCACTTGTGAAGATTGTCTTCAAGATATCAAGAGCCCGAAGTCTCGCCGATATCGCTATCCGTTCACCACCTGTGCCCAATGCGGACCCCGATTCAGTATTGCGCTTCGCCTGCCATACGATCGTCTCAACACGACAATGGATCAGTTTGTTATTTGCGAAGAGTGCCAATGCGAATATGATGATCCCTCTGACCGCCGGTTTCATGCGGAAACGATCGCCTGTCCCTCATGCGGCCCTCAGGTTGAATTATGGGATCACGATGGGAAACTCCTGGCTCAACAAGAAGAGGGCCTTCAGGCGGCGGCAGAGATTATCAGACACGGAAGCATATTGGCCGTGAAAGGGTTAGGAGGATTTCAACTCTGGGTGAAGGCTGACTCATCGGAAGCCATCCAACGATTACGCCAACGCAAGCTTCGGCCAACCAAACCCATGGCGGTACTTTTTCATTCCTTGGCATCCCTCGATCAACATTGCTTGGTGTCCCCAGACGAAACAGCGCTGTTGACCTCCCCTGCTGCCCCAATCGTGTTAGTCAGAAAAAGGGCGACCTCAACCTTGGCACACAACGTTTCACCCAATAATTCCTATGTGGGGGCCATGCTTCCCCATACACCGCTCCACCATCTTTTGGCGAATGAGCTCCTCATGCCAGTCATCGCCACGAGTGGGAATCGTTCTGGGGAACCTCTGGTCATTGATGAACAGGATGCGGTCCATCGTCTTCACAGAATAGCCGATGCCTTTCTCGTGCATAATCGTCCCATCGTCAGACCGGTTGATGATTCAATCGTTCAAGTCGTTAACGAGAAATGTCAGATGCGTCGTCGCGCCCGCGGGTATGTGCCCACGCCCCTATCCGTGGAACTAGGTCTTGCCGCTGCTCGAGAATTGCTTCCTATTCTGGCTGTCGGCGGTCACCTTAAAAATACGGTTGCCGTGACCACTGCCGATCAGATTATCGTCAGTCAACACATCGGAGATCTTTCGACTCCTGAAGCTTCCACTCAATTTGAACAAACGATTGCTGATATGCTGACCTTGTTTGCTGTCACACCTCAAGCCATTGCATGTGATAGCCATCCAGATTATCGCTCATCAAGATTGGCTCATCAGTTCGGGCAGCGCCATCACATTCCCGTACTTCCCATCCAACATCACCATGCCCACATCGCCGCATGCCAGGCTGAGCATGGCTTACAAGGCCCAGTCCTTGGCGTGGCGTGGGATGGAGCCGGATATGGATCAGACGAAACGATATGGGGCGGAGAGTTTTTTCTGTGTGAAGATGCCGGGTTCAGACGCATGTTTCATGTAAGACCGTTCGGTCTTCCAGGTGGAGAGGTCTGCATGCGGGAACCACGTCGCGTCGCGCTGGCCTTATTGAATGAGGTCTTCGGCAAGGACGTGCTTGAATGGGACCTTCCGCCACTGCAATCCCTAGGATCACCTCTGTCTCGATCTTTAGTGGCGTTATTGGAGAAAGATGTCCATTGTCCAATCACGTCCAGTGTCGGTCGGCTTTTTGATGGGGTGAGTGCGTTGTTAGGCCTCTCACAAATCGCGAGCTTTGAAGGCGAAGCGGCCATGGCCCTTGAATTTTTAGCAGACAGCGAAATAGAGCACACTCATCTTCAACCCTATCGCATTCCCATAGAGCCGCAGTCAGAGTCGCAAGGACCTTGGGTGGCCGATTGGCGACCATTGCTCGCTGCCATCGTCCAAGACATCTTCGAACACAAAAGCCCATCAACAATTGCACTCGGATTTCATCACGCCCTCGCCATGCTGATTGCGGATGTGGCCGAACGCATTCAGTGCCCTCAGATCGTTCTCTCCGGTGGCGTCTTCCAAAATGCCCTACTCCTCAAATTTTCTGAAGGCGAACTCACGAAACGGGGGTTCACCGTCTTTACGCCGCATCTATTTGGCCCCAATGATGGGGGCTTATCCTTGGGGCAGGCTGTCATTGCAAGAAATCAATTTGGACTGTAGAAATGAATAATTCGTGTATTCATCACCGCCATATAATTTTCACTTTTCCCAAGGCGCCATTCGTCAAACTTCCTCCCCTTGGAAGGGAGAATTTAGGTGGGGGAGAATTATCAGATTATGCATGCGCACATGAACATTGAAAAAATCACATCGTCCCACGCTTCTACCTCCCCTCGCCCCTCCTTACAAAGGAGGGGAAAATTCGAAAACAATGCAAACTCTCTGTACCCAGGCTAAACCTAAAAGATTCTTACATTCGAGCCCCCCATGTCCTTCCAGCAACATTCATCTGCAAGGGGATTCGCCTAAAGGTTTTTGGATATGTGCTTAGCCATTCCAGGACAAATTCAACGCATTGCAGATGATGAACTCCGCACGGGAACCGTTTCGTTTGCTGGCGTGACAAAAGAGGTGTGCTTGGCGTTGGTTCCCGAGGCTTTAGTTGGGGATTACGTGATCGTCCATGTGGGCTTTGCCATTAGTAAAGTGGATGAGCAAGCGGCTAAAGAATCGATCTTGTTGATTGAACAACTGAGTTCTGGCCAAACCGATGAGAGTCCTTCCTCATGAAATACGTGGATGAATATCGAGACCCGAAAGCGGTGGAAACGCTTTCCAAAGAAATCCATCACATCACTCGCCATCCCTGGACCATTATGGAAGTTTGCGGCGGACAAACCCATTCCATCGTCAAGTATGGGCTGGATCGGCTGTTGCCCCCCGAGGTCACTCTGATTCATGGTCCTGGATGTCCAGTTTGTGTCACTCCCATTGAATTGATTGATACGGCTTGCGAACTCGCTAAGCTTCCCGAGGTCATTCTTTGTTCTTTCGGAGACATGCTCCGCGTTCCAGGAACCCATGAGGATTTACTACGGGTTAAAGCCCAAGGAGGAGATGTTCGCATCATCTATTCGCCTCTTGATGCCGTTGCCATCGCCCAAGCGAATCCCTCAAGCCAGATCGTCATCTTTGCTGTGGGCTTTGAAACCACAGCCCCGGCTCAGGCCATGGCCATTATCCAGGCGCAACGGCTGAAGTTGCAAAACTTTTTCGTCCTTGTGGCTCATGTGTTAGTCCCTCCAGCGATGGAAGCGTTGCTTTCTTCGCCTGAAAATCGCATACAAGGATTTCTTGCCGCTGGACATGTGTGCACAATCATGGGCTATGAGATGTATGAACCCATCACTCAGAAATACCACGTCCCCCTTGTGGTGACAGGATTCGAGCCAGTCGACATTCTGGAAGGGGTGAAAATGGTCGTTCATCAATTGGAGGAAGGGTGTGCTATCGTCGAAAACCAATACGCCCGATCAGTTCACCGCTGTGGAAACGTGGAAGCGCAGAGAATTATTGATGACGTCTTTGAACCCGCATCGCGCAACTGGCGAGGAATTGGAAGTATTCCCAACAGCGGGCTGAAACTTCGACCGGCCTTTGCCCGATTTGATGCCCTCCAACACTTTCACGATCGCATTCACCTGACTGAAGCCACAACTTCTCCTTCATCCCAATGTGAAAGCGGTCGAATTCTTCAGGGCCTCATGAAACCTTCAGACTGCTCCGCATTTGGTACCCGGTGTACACCGGACCATCCCCTTGGTGCTCCTATGGTGTCGAGTGAAGGAGCCTGCGCAGCTTATTATCGGTACCGTCCGGAATCCATAGCCAAGATATAAATCATGCCTCAACCATCTTCATTCGATCCGCAATGTCCCTTACCCCTCACATCAGATGACACCATTCGCCTCGCGCATGGCGGCGGAGGGCGCCTGATGCAACAACTCATTCAAGAGATTTTCCTCGAGGCTTTTTCCAATTCATATTTGAACACATTACAAGACAGTGCTGTCCTCCCTGCCCAGGATGGTCGCTTGGCCATGACCACCGATTCCTATGTGGTTCAACCACTCTTTTTCCCAGGGGGTGACATTGGCAGCCTGGCGGTGCATGGCACGATCAATGACCTGGCTATGATGGGTGGGAACCCGCGTTATCTGAGTGCCGGATTTATTCTGGAAGAGGGATTACCGATTACCACGCTCAAGCAGGTCGTTTCGTCTATGGCGAAGACGGCACAGGACTGTGGAGTTCAGATTGTCTGTGGCGACACAAAAGTGGTGGATCGGGGGAAAGGCGATCAGATTTTTATTAATACCACAGGTCTGGGTGTGATTCCTCAATCAGTCGATATCGGCCCACATCGCCTGACTCCAGGGGATCGGATCATCGTCAGCGGAGACTTGGGCGCACATGGCATGGCCGTGTTAAGCCAGCGCCAAGGCTTGGAGTTTTCGGGAAACCTGCGCAGCGATTCCGCCCCACTCCATACGGTCATTGCTGATTTACTCAATCACCACATTACCATCCATTGTCTTCGAGATTTGACTCGTGGTGGGTTGGCCAGCGCGTTGAACGAACTCGCCACCGCCGGGCCACGTACCATGACGATTGAAGAGTCTCGCATTCCAATAGGTGAGCCGGTCCGTGGAGCCTGTGAAATTCTTGGGCTCGATCCGCTCTATGTCGCCAACGAAGGACGGTTCGTGATGTTTCTTCCCCCAGAAGACGTAGACAAGGCCCTTTCCCTTCTGCATCAACATGCCGTCTCACAAGAAGCCGCAGTCATCGGAGAAATTGGAGTGACCCCATCAACCCCAAACCAAACCCTCGTCACTCTTCAAACTAGATATGGCACGCATCGAATCCTCGACCTGCTTTCCGGAGAACAACTCCCAAGAATTTGTTAACATTGAACAAGCTCCTAATAGAGGTGGACAGGGTAAAGAGAGAAAAGGAAGGTCCTTCCGCTATCTATTCTGGGAAACGGAATCGTTCTTCCTCGTCATTCCCGACAGTTGTTGTCGGGGATCTATCTCAGGCTATCTTTCCCAAATGGTTCTGGCGGGAATCTCGCTGCAAATAACTTCGAGAAATCCCTGCCAATAACCACAGAGGCAAGTTCACCAACCCGCAGAGATGACAACGGAAACGAAGAGGTTCTTTACCAAACGGTGAGCAAACTGGTGAAGTTTCCCCCTTAGAAAAAGGGGGCAAGAGAAATTTTCAAATCCTTATGCCGTGATTTCAAAACTGCATACGACAGGAACCGGCATGTCCCACTCTCCAGAAAATAAACAATGGCACAGGAGTCAATTCCGCAGATTTGCCCCGACACTCGTCAAGTCTTATTTTTGCAAAGGGTCAACAACTTCAAGGAAGGGGAATCGGTGAAAATCTGTATCCCGCGTATAGACTCGACGAATTCCATGCTCACGCATCAGCACCGCAGTATGAGCATCGTGAATCAGGTTTCCGGACAGGTAGGGAACCTCTTGGCACACTTGCTCAAAGATGACCCCATGTCGCTCTGTTTCAAGTAAGATATCTAACCCTGGGGATTGGAGAAGGGCCTGAATAAATTTCCAGGCTTGCTGGGCTGTCCAAGGATTTCGTAAGACCTTCGCATGGGTCGTGACACGGAGAAATTCATACACGATCCCCCAGGTGATATACCAGGCCCCTTGTTGGCGTCGCCACTCCTCTAAGGCTTTCCGGCAAGGGCCATGACCCACCCCATCGGCGTCAGCCGCATAGATGAGGATATTGGTATCGACGACGAACACTATCGTCCGTCCATGACCTGATAGAGGGCATCACGATTCTCTATCTCGACCAGATGGCCTCCACTCTGAAAGGAAGGTAGGGGGGGAAGGGACACACGGCTTTTTCGGGAACGGAATAGGGCACGTAGGGCCGTCTCAACCAACTCCGACATGGTTCGATTTTGTCGAGCCGATTCCTGTTTGAGTTGGGCCATAACCGAATCATCAATGTTGAGCGTGGTCTTCATATGGTTTACCATATTTTATGTATGGCTATATGTCAATAGCGCCTTTAAATGTTGAACAATGAGAATATCGAAGCTATATTTCTCCAGGGAGTTACTAGCCATCTAGCAGGAGGGGTCGGTTCAAAAAAGTCTGTCCAGCAAGACCGCAGACCATTTTGAGGGCGGAGCATACCTTCAGTAGGTGAGCACTGAAAATGGGCGAGAACGCCGCTGGCGGCTTTTTTCAATCGACCCATTTTAGAAAATTCAGTCTATCAAAGGAGGAAGGCCACATGATCAAATTCATGATGTGTTGACGCCGGCGCACTGATATGACTCGCGCGGAATTTCAAGCGTATTGGCAAAACAACCATGGCCCCTTCTTCATGAAAATGCCGCCACGATGAGAGCCAAAAAATATGTCCAATCGTTGACTCTCGATACCCCCTTAAACGAAGGGCATAGGACTTCGAGAGGCATATTGCCAGAATATGACGGTATCGCCGAGGTATGGTTCGAATCGGAAGAGGATCTTATGGAAGCTATGAGTTCACCGGAGGGGCAGAAGCTCAGTGCCGCGCTCCTGGAAGATGAGGAAAAGTTTATCGATCAAACGCAATCTTCAGGCTTCATTGTACAGGAGGATGAACTGTAGGTAGCGAAAAAAATACGTCAGTGCTGGGTCAGCCCGGCCTCCATTACTCAAAGCATTACAGCGGACATTGAATCATGGTAAATCCCTTTTGCCGTCTAACGCTTGAATTAAACCGCACCGTTTTTTGGCGACGATTTGAACGGCTTGTTATAGGGCATTTAACTCTCGCCAAAAATTAACACCGCCGCGCTCTATTAACTCAAGACTTTGACCTTGTTGCAGTACTGGTATTTTTTGAACATACATTTTAAAACCCGTTGCACTCAAGGCAATTTCGCCTTCCTGGCATTCAAAGCGGAATGTGTACTCTGTGAATTTTCCGTTTTTTGCATTACGTGGATTTTCCATGTGCAGATCCGCTACTTCAATTTCCCCTTGTTGTGACTCTATATCAATATTAATATCAAATGCGTTTTCAAAAACCATTGTGACTGGAGCTACCCAGAATTTAAAATATTCTTCGCCCTCTTTAGGGTGCACCCACTTAAATATGTAATCTAAGTCAATGAGGTATTCCCACGCTTTAGGTTTCGCTAAAAACCCCCATACTTTCGCATCGTGCCAACCCATAACCTTAAAATCATCTTCAGTCCAGATTGGCTTTTCTAATTCGTATGCTTCCAAGGTTCTATGCCTTATAACAATGTTTTGGCCGATCCACATAAGAGCCGGATCGGCCATTTTCTGTCCGTAAAAAACGCCACTATGGTTCGTGAACAATACGCCATAATTTGTGCCGTTTCAATGAGTTGCAACTGGGCTACCATGTTTCACGGGTTCTTATGCGGATCGCCGTACCCCCCCTCTTCTGATGGCCGTCAGAGGTCATCCGCCAAAGCTTAAACCTTGCAAAAGACAACGATTCGAAGACTTGATTGTCAACCTTCCTGTGTACTCAATTTTTCAATAATTGCTTTACAGTCTCGCACAATATCATCAAGGGCTGACTCTAGGTATTCTCGCTCTTCACGTTCGATTCTCTCCAAATAGGATACACTACACTGTTCTTTAAGAGAACCAAACGGCAAGTGATCCATCTCACTTGAAGTCGCGAGAATTTGTTGAATGCTTTTATCCGCATCCAATCCAATAGAGTGAGCGATCCTCGCCAGTCGATGGCAGCCTTCTAATGGATGCAGAGTACCCTTGATTATTGAGGTGGCGAGGTCGATAGCTTCTTGTCGTTTTGATGCATCAATGTCCATAACTATTCCAGACTGAGATTTGTTTAAAAATTGACTCGTTGACCATTTTGTCGTCAATGGCCGCTTTCGATTGTCATTATGAACAGTTATCGATTGGATTTCTAGAACCAATTGTCAATATAGGGAGATTGCAAACAGGAATGATACCGATAGGGATGGAGCCCGATGACTGGGCCTTTTAATGACAGGGGTCGGCACACCACAGGAAGAGATAGAGAAAAACCAGAACTCCAAGAACAATTGCTCCAAAGAGATACCATTTCGCGTTCATCAGACGACCAGACCTTTCCCACTTCCCTCCCCGCCGTTCATTCCTCTCCTGAACAAGGCCTTCAATGGAGGGAGAAATCCCACCCTCGTAGAACATGACGGGTATTTTTGAAGAAACATTATTTGAAAATCCCCCTATCCCTCTGTGACAAAGGGGAAACCTGCACGGCAACCCAATAACAAATTACGGCGAACGATATCGATTTTATTTACTCAATTGATCTGGTCCTCATGATTCCTGCCAACTTAATCGCGGACGAATAAAAGCGAACAGTCTGTGTTATGCACGACCGAATGAGAGACACTCCCCAGAAAAAATCGGCCCACGGCTGAACGACTCTGCGGTCGCAACACCAACAGATCGGGCTTCGTGTTTTTGACCACATCGACAATCGTGAATGACGGCGCTCCTTCGATGGCCTGCCCTTTAGCTTGATGCCCTAAGCGTTCCAGCTCTACACACAAGACCTGCGTAAACTTCTCTGCATAACTGATCATCTCTTTGCGAAAATCTTGTGGGATCATCGCTCCCACGGGCCACACTGGATCAACCATGGGAAGGACATGAAGCACGGTCATGGCACAGGGTTCTCGAAAAGGCTTTTTTTTGAAAAATGTGAGGATGGCCTCAGCGTCTTCCTGGCTCTCAATAGGAATGAGAAGATTCTTGATTTTTCTGATCGGTTGTTTGACCAGAAGGGTCGAGCAAGGAGCATGTGTCATCACTCGATGCGAGACACTCCCAAAGATCTGTTCTCGGATGCGTCCCAACCCACGGGCACCCATGACCACCAAATCGACTTTCTCTTCTTGCGCCACTTTGAGGATGGATTCAGCTGGGCTGCCCATTTCCAGTTGCTTTGAAACAGCACCTGGGTGAAGAGGCAGGAGAGATTCCGCTTGATTCAGTACTCGCTCCCCTTCTTCCTTCATGGCCTTTTCCACGGTCATGGCTAAATCTTTCGCCACATCGGCTCCCATGGCCGGATAAGGAATCCCTGGCACACTGACCACATGCAACACCTTCAAACTCTCAGCTGGGGTTAAGGCTTCAAACACACGTGTGGCATCCAACGATTGGTCTGATCCATCAACAGCTAACAGGTATTTCATTGTTTGTCTCCCTTCATAATATTCCTTTTTTTCCTTTTTTACTTATCCCTACCTAATTTCCTTTATCATATCGATGGCACCGGACGGACATTCTTCCACGCAGATGCCACAGCCCTTGCAATACTCAAGATTGATTTTATACCGTTTCCCTGGATCGAGCTTAATTATAGCGTTATCAGGACACACGCCATAGCAGGTGTCACATTCAAAACAATTTCCGCAGGAAAGGCAGCGCCTGGCTTCGAGTAAGGCTGTCGCCACATCTAATCCACCAACCACTTCTTCAAAGGTTGATCGTCTTCGGGCAACATTCAAATACGGCTGGTGGCTCGTGTCGGCATCCGTGTAGTACCAGGTATTCAATCGATCAAATGTGGCGACAAAATGAGATGGTGGCTTTGCATAATGAAATCCCTGCAGATAGGCATCGATATGTCTCGCGGCTTTTTTCCCATGGCCAGTGGCCACGGTCACCGAGCGTTCTGCGGGAACCATATCGCCTCCAGCAAAAACGCCCAGGCGTCCGGTCATCATTCTGTCGTCCACTTGAATGACGCCATCCGGTGAAATTTCTAATCCGGGCACATCCTGCAAAAATCCGGTGTCCACTTCCTGCCCCAGAGCCAGAATCACCGTGTCCGCTTCCAAGGTTTCCATTCGGCCTGTGGGTTGGGGGAACCCGCTCTCATCCAATTTCATTTCCTCAACGGTGATCGCGTTTCCATCCATCTGCCGAATCATGCTCAGCCATCGTGTCAGCACTCCCTCTTCTAATGCCTCTTCCACCTCAAAATCATGGGCGGGCATATGTTCACGATCACGCCGATAGATGAGCAGGGTTTCCTCTGCACCCAACCGTTTGGCTGTTCGCGCCGCATCAATAGCCGTATCCCCTCCTCCATAGACCACCACCCGTCGACCAATTTTGGGAACCTCTTCTCCCTCCATCCCTTTTAACAAGCCTAAAGCATCAATCATTCGGCCCGTGTCTGGGCCAGGAATGTCGACGCGTTTACTCAAATGAGCCCCAATCGCCAGAAACACGGCATCGAATGGTCCCTCTTTCATGGCCATCTCCAAATTATCGACTTTTTTATTCAACTGGATGGACACGCCCATGTCTTCAATTCTGGCAATTTCGGCATCCACGATGTTTCGAGGCAGGCGGTACTGCGGAATTCCGAATCGCATCATGCCTCCCAGCTTTGGCCCCGCCTCATAGATCGTGACGGCATGGCCCATCCGAGACAAATGGTAGGCTGCCGACAGTCCGCTGGGGCCAGCTCCAATGATGAGTACCTGTTTTCCT
>JAOUQB010000091.1 GCA_029879555.1 Nitrospirota bacterium
GATCATCGGATATTCATAGTGCTTACTAGTTGTACTGGCCCGGTATTCAACCTTTTGTTCATTCCGACCTTGAATCGAGACCACTAAACGTCCTGCTTCAAGAAATTGTTCGGAGACGCCAACTGCGGCAGTGAGTAACCCGCCAGGATTATTTCGTAGATCTAAAATGAGGCCCTGTATATTTTTAGCCGTTAATTCTTCCAAGGCCTTTGTTAAATCTTCAGCCGAGGCTTCCTGGAATTGGCTGAGCCGAGCATAGCCGACATTTCCTTCTAAGAGCTTTGATCGCACACTTTGAATTTTGATGATATCTCGGGTAATGGTGAAGACCAATGGTTCCTCAAGGCCTTCACGAAGGACAGTTAATGCCACCGAGGTCCCTCGAGGCCCGCGCATATGCTGAACGGCTTCCATGAGGGTTAAATCTTTGGTCAGTGTCTCGTCGACTTTGATGATCGTGTCCCCAGCTTGAATGCCCGCAGTAAACGCTGGCGTATCTTCAATTGGGGCAATGACGGTGAGGCGATTGTCTTTAATGCCAATCTGGATCCCCAGGCCGCCAAATTCTCCTTTGGTTTCCACCTGCATTTCCTTAAACATGTCCTGAGTCATGAACGACGAATGTGGGTCGAGTCCGGCTAACATCCCTCGTAAGGCACCTTGCACCAAATCTTTGGTTTTCGTTTCCTCCACATAATGCTTTTTCACCTGCGAGAGCACTTCTGCAAACACTTGTAATTCTTCATACGATTCGCTGGCGTGTCCTGTTCGGTCTCCTCCTTTCCCGATGAAAATTCCTACAAAGAGAATGGCAGTCAACATGAGACCAGAAATCAAGACAGTTGAGAATCGTTCTTTGGCCATGTGCGTTCCTTCTTTCAGTTAGTCAATTATCGCTTTACCAGCCATTTGAGCGGATCGATGGGGGTGGTGCCTTTTCGTAATTCAAAATAGAGGACGTCATTCTCGGTCACTCCCGTATCACCAGTATGTCCGATCATTTGCCCCATGGTCACCGCATTGCCCTCCGCCACAAGTAATTTCGAGGCATGGGCGTAGAGGGAGTAGAATCCATTGGTATGATCCACGATGGCCACGAGCCCATACCCCTTCAGCCAATCTGCATAGACAATGTTCCCTGAGGAGACTGAATGGATGGGACTGCCTTCGCGGGCTTGAATTTCAATGCCTTTTTTTGTGACATAGGTGTCAAAGGTGGGATGTTTTTGTCGTCCAAAAAATGAGACCACCTTGCCTTTCACGGGCCATAGAAAAGAACCAAGCGAGGGGAGTTTGCCTGGTGCCTTCCGCAATTGGGCCTGGGCTAATTGAAATCGCTGATCCAGGGCCTTAAGGAGGCTGTCGACCTGTCCAGCCGAGCGCTTAAGATCTTCGACTGCGCGTTCATGCGTGTCTTTCTCTTTGGAGAGGCTAACCAGTACGGTGCGCTTCTTCCGCTTCAGTCCGGAAATTTCTTTGATGGTGCTCTGGGTTTCACCCTGTAACGCCAGCAAGGTTTCTCGCGCTTGGGCTTGCTGGTCTTGCAGGTCTTGAAGATTGGTAAGGTCCTCTTGAAATTGTCGAACCAGGCCATTCTCTCGTTGCGCAATCCATGCAATATAATCCATGCGGTTGGCGGCATCGGCAAAGGTTTCAGCCGTAAATAATGTTTTGAGGTAGCCAGCTCGGCCATCAATATAGAGGAGCCGAAGGCGAGCCGTCACGGCCTCCCTGTGGGTCTGAACATTTTTCTCAAGGTCACTAATGTTAATGTTTAGCGTGGCTATTTCCTGATCTTTCTCCTTAATGTCCGCATCAATGCGATTTCGTTCCTTCTTTGTCCGATAAAGACGCTGATCAAGTTGTTCAATGTTTTTGAGAACCGACCCATGCTGTTTTTCGGCTTTGGTGGCTTTTTCTTTTGACTCGGCGATTTTTTTCTGGAGCTCCTCCAGGCGTTTTCGCTCTTGAGTCATTTCGTTTTCGATGGATTTCGGCTCAGCTCCATATCCGGTAGGCAGGGTTAAGGACAGCCCCAGTGCCGGTAGGCCGAAGATCATCATCAAGAATTTCGAGGAACCCGTCATAGCCGAAATCTCATCCATCCATACATGCTGGTGAGCGTTCCAATACATCCTAACAAGATTCCCGCGCTAATGAGGAGTAGGGAAAGAGGCAAGGGGAAAAATTCAAAAACCGATGAAAAGCCCCCAATCACGCTCAGCGTATGGGTTTTATGTTTGAAAAATTCGAACCCACCACGTAGCAAGCCCAAAGCCATCCCGCCTCCTAGCCCTCCAATGACGGCTCCTTCAATGAGATAGGGGATGCTGATGAAGAGATTGGTTCCGCCAATTAATCGTAAGATTTCGATTTCTTCTTGACGGGTGTAAAACGCCAGTTGCACCGTGTTGGCGATAATTGTGATTGAAGCTAATGCCAAGACCCCCCCCACGATCAATGCCACAATTTCGATATAGGTGATCACCAAAGTCAATCGTTCGATCCAATCCCGATTATATCGGACTCGTTCCACTTCAGGATTCTGTTGTAAGCGATTGACGAGGGTGGAAATCGCATCGGTTGATGGAATGGAATCCGCTAACTTCAGCACGAGGGAGGCAGGAAATGGGCTCGTGCCCAAGCCCTCTAATAAATAGGCCTCATCCGGAAACTGCTTCTTGAAATCTTGTAATGCATCGTTTTTGGAAATGAAGGTGAGGGAATCAATCGCCGGGTGATCTTGAATGGTTTTTTTGAGATCCTGGAGCTGTTGGGGTTCGATAGCATCTTTGGGATAGACAATGATTTGAACATTCGTTTGGACTCGTCCGATTAAATTATGGACATTATAGTACAGCAGCAAAAATGTGCCAAAGCTCGTGAGCGTGAAGGCGGTCGTGATGATACCGATGAGGGTGCTGGCCCGGTGAGTCCGAAGGCTGATGAATGCTTCTCGCAGAAAATACCAGAAACGTTTCACGCGTAGGTTCCTTGGTCCGAAAGAAGATGCCCACAGTCAAGCCGGACAATCCTCCCGTTTAATTGTTCCACAACCTGTCGATTGTGCGTCGCCATCATGACGGTGGTTCCACGAGCGTTGATGGCTTTGAAGAGCGCGGTAATTTCTGTGGTGAGTTGGGGGTCTAAATTCCCGGTTGGTTCGTCGGCGAGTAGGATGATCGGGCTATTCACGATCGCACGGGCAATACAGACTCGCTGCTGCTCTCCAGCGGAGAGCACGCCGGCGTGAGTCGCTTGTTTATGTTCCATCCCCACGGCTCGTAGTGCTTCAATCACTTTTCGTCGAGATTCAGAGGAGGATAAGCCTCTGATGATCAAGGGAAGCGCGACATTTTCAAACACCGTCCGATGCGGCAAAAGCTTGAAATCTTGCAACACAAACCCCATCGTTCGGCGATGATAGGGGATATCGGCTCGACGGAGTCTGGCAATATTGCGATTTTGAACAAGAATTTGCCCATCATCCGGGTGTTCGGATCCAAAAATAAGTTTGAGTAAGGAAGTTTTGCCAGCCCCACTGGGGCCGGTGAGGAGGACGCATTCGCCTTTTTCGATGCGAAGGGAGATGTCGGATAGCGCCAGGCAGCCTTCATAATATTTGGTGACGTGGAATAACTGAATCATATGGTGTGTTCGAGATGACGGTGATGGGATTCCTTCTAGGGGTCTGGCTATAGGGCTTGAACCATACTAGCCCGTGGCCTGTCGGCGATCAGTTCAGTTGCCAAAAGAACCGTTCGCTACCGGTCAGCCTAGATTGAGGTCTGGATCCCCAAGCACGTTCTGTTAATTTACCATTGCCAGACGGAGCTGGGAACCTCAAATGCCTGTTCAATGTGAGTTAATTGAGGAGAGGGGTTGTCCGCTCCTACCACGAGAATAGCATCAAATCGGCAGGGTGTGTCGATTAACCCATGTTTGGAAAGATAGCACTGCGCCAATTTAATGATCTGTTGTTGTTTGCGGGTGGTAATAGCGTAGGCCGCTCCGCCGAGATGGTCCCCTCTTCTGGCTTTGACTTCAATGAACACCAGTGTCCCGCGGTCCTCTGCGATAAGATCCAATTCGCCGCCAGCCAATCGTACATTTCTCTCAAGAATTCGGTAACCTTTTTTTCGAAGCATGCGTTCAGCCTGGTTCTCCGCCGACTGACCAAACGCTTGGGATGGGGATAGCATGAAGCGGTTCACGCATCCAAACAAGCCCGAACGGGACCAAAGCTTCGCCGATGTCCAGCGCATGGGCCGAACTGGTGGAGTCGTTTCAGATGTTCAGGCGTGGGATAGCCTTTATGAAGATGAAATTGATAGTTCGGAAATCGTTCATGATAGGTATCCATAATACGATCCCGCGAGACTTTGGCCAGGATGGAGGCAGCCGCAATGGAGATGGAGAGTTGGTCGCCTTTGATGACGGGCCGTTGACGAATGAACACTGAGGGAATGTGTAGGGCGTCAAGAAGGAGGAAATCTGGAGGAGGTCCTAGCGCGTTGATCGCACGAGATCCGGCCAATCGCGTCGCACCAAGAATATTCAATTCGTCAATTTCTTGCTCAGATGCGGTCCCGATCCCCCAACCCAGAGCCAGGTTCGTAATGGCGGTGAATAGGCGATGGCGTTGATCGGCGGAAAGAAGCTTGGAATCGTCCAGCACCTCAAGGGCGCATCGCCGAGGAAGGATCACAACCGCTGCGACAACCGGTCCTGCTAATGGACCGCGACCGGCTTCATCAAGGCCTGCAACCCTTCGGAATCCGCAGGCCCTGGCGGATGATTCAAAAAAGTCCGTTGGTCCCATGCTAGATTCCGAGGGCTGGGATCACCAAAGCTGGCAAGGCCAATTTGGCCTACAGGTTGAGCTATTCTGAATCTTCGGCGCGGGTGGCGTCTTCGGATGAGACGTCTTCGACAGCCGTTCCCTCTTTGCTCGTTTTTGGCGTTCGTGAAAATTCCCGCTCGGAAATTTTTGCCGCTTTTCCCTTTTTATCCCGAAGGTAATACAGTTTGGCGCGACGGACCTGTCCTTTTCGGATCACCTCAATGCCGGCCACGTTGGGAGAATGCACTGGGAAAATTCGTTCAACGCCCACCCCAAAGGAGATTTTGCGGACCGTGAAGGTTTCCGTGGCTTTCCCATGTTTGCGGGCAATGACAAGGCCTTCGAAGACCTGTATCCGCTCTTTTTCTTCTTCTTGGGTTTTCTTTTTACCGGAGACCCGTGCTTCTACCACTCGGACCTTTACTCGCACGGTATCACCAATTTCAAAGAATGGTGCGGGATTTGTGGCATACGATTGTTCTAAGCGTTCTAACTGATTCATGCGAGGGTTCCTCCTTCAGGGTCTCTGCGGATCGCATCCCGCCGAGGTATAGTCGTGTTCAATCTCTTCTAAAAGCTGCTGATCTTCTGTATTGAGCGGATGATGATCCAATAAATCAGGACGTTTAAGCAAGGTCTGGCGGAGCGATTCTTTCCGCCGCCATCGACGAATGGCTTCGTGGTTGCCAGAAATTAACACGTCTGGGACCGTCTGGCCACGAAGTTCTGCCGGTCGGGTGAAATGGGGGTAGTCCAGCAAGGATTCGACAAATGATTCCTGCTGGGCAGAATGAGGGTCCCCTAAGACACCTGGAATGTGCCGCATCGCGGCATCAATCATGATGAGAGCGGGGAGTTCCCCGCCTGTGAGGACATAATCGCCTAGTGAGATTTCTTCTACCGACAAATGGGTGCGCACTCGCTCGTCAATCCCTTCATAATGACCACAAATAAACACAAGTGGTCGAGTTTCCCGACTCAACTCCAAGGCCAACCCGTGCGAAAAGCGAATGCCTTGTGGCGAGGGCAGCAAGATGCGAATGTCATCACAAGTTTGGCGGATGGCATGAATGGCGAGAAAAATAGGCTCGGCCTTCATCACCATGCCCCCGCCCCCGCCAAAAGGGGTATCGTCGGTCGAGCGGTGGGGGTCATCGGTATAGTCACGAAGATTGTGGGTTCGAAGCGTGAGCAGGTCCTTGTCCTGGGCACGTTTCATTATACTTTGCGAGGCCACTGCCTGAATGAGTTCAGGAAAGACTGTGAGTAGGTCACAATGCATGACTGATATCCCACAATTCTCTTGATGCGACGTGCAAGCGCTGATTGTCTAAATCAATTTTGTCAATGGTCCTTCGATTGGCCGGAATGAGAAATTCAGCTTCCTGATTGCGAACCACGAGCACCGGATGCTGCGGGTATTCCAATATTTCTTCTACCGTTCCCATCTGTTGTCCATCAGGGTCTTCAACCCGGAGTCCAATCAATTCAAAATGATAAAACGTGTCAGAGTCACGAGGACGTTCGCGGCTCTCAGGAATTTGAATCCAGGCCCCATTAAAATGAGTGGCTTCTTCAGGGGTGGAAAACGCTGAACATTTCATAAGATAGCCAGCAGGCACTTTTCGTACATGAGTGACGGTACTTTCCCGTGGGGTAGCGCCTTCATGTGGGAGAGTAAGATACATCGTCTCTAATCCTTCAAATCGGCCAGGTACATCGGACAACGACTCAACCTTCACCTCACCCCGGACACCAAAGGGCTTCAAGATCCGTCCAATAGTGACCAGCGAATTAGCGGTTGGAGCCATAGGACTCAAAGCTCAAGCGAACATGGAATGACCATCGCCCCAAAATAGATCAAGGGCTATCAGGGGAATTCGCCCCTTTCCCATTTCAAGCTCGTATTACGCTTTTGCGAGCTTTTTTGATTCGGCTAGGGCTTTGTACACCCCGGTTCGCCGTAATAAGGCGCGAACCGAATCCGTGGGTTGGGCACCTTTTTGGAGCCAATCCAAGACGCGGTCTTCCTTGAATGACGCTTTGTCATCGGCCTTCAAGGGATCATAGGTGCCGATGATTTCCAGAAACCGTCCGTCTCGCTTCATGTGCGAATCGGCCGCGACGACTCGATAAAATGGCCGTTTATGCCGACCCATCCGTGTTAACCGTAAATGAACTGCCACTGGCATTCTCCTCTAGTGAAAAATGAACGCATTAAAAACGAGGACCGTTGGTGACCCTTACCTGGCATGGATAGCCCGGATTAGCTTTCCTCGTTTTTTCTTCTTTCCGAAGCCCCCTTGCCCACCGACCAATGATTTCATCATCCGGCGCGCATCTAAAAATTGTTTGATAAGCCGATTTAGTTCAGGAACGGATGTTCCACTTCCTTTGGCGATCCGTTTTTTACGATTCCCATTCAGAATCGTATGATCCCGACGTTCTTTGGGGGTCATGGAATCGATCATGGCCACCACGCGCTTCATTTCTTTCTCAGGGACGGCGGCATTGCCGGCACCACCGGCGGAGCCCATCATATTTTTGATTTTTTGCCCGCCGGGCAGCATGTCAATAATCTGGTCCAAGGACCCCAGTTTATTCACTTGCTGAATTTGATCGCGAAAATCTTCCAACGTCAGGGTATTACTGGAAACCTTTTTTTGCAATGCCTGGGCTTGTTCTTGCGAAAAGTTCTCCTGAGCTTTTTCGATCAAGGTCAGCACATCGCCCATCCCCAAAATGCGGGAAGCCATGCGGTCGGGGAAAAAGGGTTCTAGGGCATCAAGCTTTTCGCCCACCCCTAAAAATTTAATTGGCTTTCCTGTCGCCGCCCGAATGGACAAGACCGCTCCACCACGCGCATCACCCTCGACCTTGGTGAGAATAATCCCGGTCAGTCCGAGCGATTCATTAAAGCGTTCGGCGACCGACACGGCCTCTTGGCCGGTCATGGAATCCGCCACCAACAGCATTTCCTGTGGTTGGACCCCGGTTTGGATATCCACCAATTCCTGCATCAATTCTTCATCGATATGGAGGCGCCCACCGGTATCTAGCAGCACCACATCGTAGCCATGCTCACGGGCACGGGCGACACCATCTTTGCAGGTTTGCACGGCTTGTGCGCCAGGTTGTCCCTCATTCGTACCTCGATGAACGGGAACATCGAGGTCCGTTCCGAGCGAGGCTAATTGGTCGCCAGCGGCTGGCCGTCTGGGATCAGCCGCGACGAGCAGCACACGTTTCCCGTCGGTTTTGAAGTAGTGGGCGAGTTTCCCGGTAGTCGTGGTTTTCCCGGACCCTTGAAGTCCCACCATCATGATCACGGTTGGAGGTTGGGAAGACAGATGGAGGGCGCTTTGTTCATGGCCCAGGAGGTCCCGCAAT
>JAOUQB010000602.1 GCA_029879555.1 Nitrospirota bacterium
ATCGTACTGTGGGTTCTGAACAATCGAGGGAAGGAATCTTTGGGTTTGGGAAGAGAATCTTTGCGTCGAGCGAGCTGACATCCATAACGACAGGCCCAGGGTTTCAGCGTGGTGAATTGAAACCAGTCACCGATAATCAAAGCCAAACCCATGACGAGGGCCAAAATACCTGGGAGCAACATAGGGTGCCAAAGATATCATAGTGTAGGATGTCATGACACGCCAAAAATACCCGCAAGTTCATTGACTTCAACTTGTGACCTCAACTACTATCGATCCGCGGGGTGGAGCAGCCTGGTAGCTCGTTGGGCTCATAACCCAAAGGTCGAGGGTTCAAATCCCTCCCCCGCAACCAAAAGTTTGGATTGAAATTAAAGCCCCTGTCGGTCATCCCGGCAGGGGCTTTTTTGTGACAAACTTGAGCACATCGTTAGAAACAGGCCACTTTTTCCTGAGGGGGCATTGAAGACCCAAGCCTAGGTTCAGGCTTGGGGGGAAAAAAGAGCGTCTCCCTGAATTCTATTCCAAATTTCTTTCGTGGGAAGTTTATTTTTTCCTGTAGTCCTTGTTGGTCTGGGGCCCCATTTTTTATGTGATCTGACGAGGAACACCTGCCTTATGCAGAATGTGTGTGTCCTTCCTGGCGCCATTCCACGAAGTTCAGTTCAATAAAGAAGAATGCTATTAGCCAGAGGCCTGCATCCCAAAAGTCAAAGAAGTGGCCATTGACGCCCCAGAAAATGGCAGTCATCAGGAGCACGAGGTATAGAAATATCTTTATCGCATTGTTGGTTTTGAGAGCTACTCCAGAAAAGCCTGTACTCTTCTCCAAATGCACATCGATTTCCAACACCAGCACGACGAGCAACCATGCGGCCGCATTGATGACATCAACCCAGGCCAGCGACTGGCTTTTAGCCAGGCCCTGTGCATCGATGACTGCCAGCATTCGGGGCAACTGAAAGAATGAAGTATTTGAGGAGAAAGACTGACAGTTGGCGCTGGTAATGGCTACGTATTCATCCAGTTCAATCAAGTACGACCAAGAGCCTCCAAGTGCACATAAGTCACTGACACCGGGCAGAGGGACAACATTATTGAACCCTATGAGATTCATGATGTAGCCGTAGAACGCGTAGACAATACAGATGTAGGAAATCCCCCGGATGGTCTGTAACGACCAGGCAACCGGTTTCTTGAGGGAATGACCGTGCAGGACATGGGTTTCGAGTTCGAACGTCAGGAGCAATACCACCCAGGCCAATGTATCAATGGTTGCGGCGTACGCTTCAATTATTTGTGCTAACGTCACGCCAGCATTAAACCGCACATCTGCGGCGGAGGATTCTTCGGTAAAAAACCAGTAAACGTTTAGAATAAGGAGCGCGTATATCGCGTATTTAAAGACCCGAAAAATTTTGAAGCGTTTCACGGTTAAATGGTTCACCCCTTCCACAGCCCTCTGATTCTAATCTGGTAAGGCTATTTCTGTCTTATGGGGTGAATTCAGGACCAAAAAATTTTCCTCCCTGGTCAATACATCGAGGGGGGAAAATGTTTGAACACCTTTAGTCGTATGAACAATATTCTCGAAGGCTATTAAAGATGGTTTTTTCTTGGCTCAATATAGGTTAGACCAATTGTCCTCCTTAGGAATGATAGGAATTCAGAGGCGTGACCTAACTATTCGGACAAACCGAGTCTCTCTAAACAATACACGTCAACTCAATCACAAGCCCATTTCCGTGATTCGGAAAAGGTATTTTGGGGAGAAAATTAAGGCATTGTTGGAGAATGGCGAGTATTGCCTTTTCAGAAAGGGAATTGGGGAATAAAAAAAGGGAGAGGTCTTTTTGACCTCTCCCTTTTTTCTGACATCTTGATGCCTAAATTAGAATCGGCTACCTCGGCCGCCTCTATCTCCACCACCACCGCCATAGCCACCGCCACCTGTGCGGGGGGCTTGGGGTTTGGCTTCATTGACGGTCAATGTTCGGCCACCAAACTCT
>JAOUQB010000604.1 GCA_029879555.1 Nitrospirota bacterium
TGGTTTCGAAAAGAAAAATTTACGACCATCATGTTGGATAACGAAGTATATGGAAATACGGGTGGTCAAGAAAGCGGAATGACCAACAAGGGTCAGGTTTTGAAGATGGCGCCATTGGGGAAAAAATTCGAAAAAATGGATATGTTAGGAATGGCCAAGGTTGCAGGGTGTGCCTATGTGGCGACAGTGGTTCCCAATAATCCGCGTCGAGTAGAGAGTGTTATAAAGAAGGCGGTCTTGATTGCACGAGAGGTGGGCCCAACCTATATTCAAGCTTATACGTCTTGTAATATCGAATATGCGATTCCAACAGATAAAGTGATGGAAGATGCCAAAGATGTGGAGAATGATCGTTATAAATTTCAAGAATATATAACGGACGAAGCAAAGGCGCATTTGGCTGGACTCTATGGATACAAAGAATATCTCCCGAAGCCTGCAGCTGCAGTGACAAAGGGTTAACTTCTTGAGTTGGTACTAAGGGCGTTGGTTGCTCACATTGTGATGAGGGAGGTTTAGAGATGGCTATTCGTTATAACATTCGTATGGCAGGCGTTGGTGGCCAGGGTGTGGTGACTGCATCCCATATTTTTAGCACGGCGGTCATTAATGCTGGAGGGGAAAGCACCATCGTTCCATTCTATGGGTCTGAAAAGCGAATGGCTCCCGTAGAAAGTTATGTGCGCGTCTCGAATGAGCCAATTTATGAAATTGGAGAAATTACCTTTCCTCACATTCTCATGGTCTTTCATCCGCAGTGCATCACCCATGGGAAGAGCTACACGAATCCTTTTTATTATGGGTTAAAACAGGATGGAGTTGTTCTGATCAATAGCAATAACCCGATGACTCTTGAGCCTGATCAAGCTGCCGAATTAAAAGATCTAAATGCAAAAATCTATTACCTCCCAGCGACCCAAATGTCGCTAGATGTGGCGGGGATCGATTTGGCTACGAATATGGCGATGGTAGGGGCAATCGGCGCAATTACGGGTCTTTCAACTTTAGAGGCCTGCGGTACGGCTGTGAAAGATCGATTTCTCGGAAAAGGCTTCGTGGTTTCTGGAGGAACTGCCGCATTGGATAGTGTGGTGGAAAGAAAGTTCAAGAAAAAAGCCGAATTGATTGAGAAAAACTTAGCGGTGGTAAAGGCGGGTTGGGATTACGCCGTCGATAATGGGTGGACCCTTGGAGCGTCCTCCATGGCCGACCAAACAGATGCAGCAGCAAAGGCTTCGGCCTAAGAGAGAAAATTGAAAGGGGAACACAATGTATCTTGTAGCGAATATTGATCAGGAAATATGTGCCGCCACCAGTTGTAAATTGTGTACGCAATATTGTCCAGAAGCCAATACTATTCAGTATGATACCGAGGCTGGAAAAGATAAGGGTTTGAAATATGGATCCGCCTATGTGGCGGTAGACCGTTGTAAAGGCTGTGCCCAATGTGTCTGGGTGTGCGATAACATGGCGAAACATAAGGCCATTAAGATGGAAATGATTGACCAGATTGGTGATGCAGCACTTACTCAGAATATTACCTACCAAGAAAAAAACACCAAAGCGGTGTTAGCAAGTCCGTGGCAGTCTTAAATTGATTGGCTTCTTTCACTGAGTTTGTATTTACTATGAATCGGAGTGCAACGTGGAACTAACGAAGGAACTAGAACAAGCAATCGTGGCTCCAGGGCCACAAGGTTTCCACCCACCATCGGCTGCCGAGCTAGGTGTTCTGACGCCAGAAAAAGGATATGGCCTGAAATTTGGCCATGTGGTGGCTGAGGAGCAAGCAATGGAAGCCATGGCACGGGCAATGTTGACGCGTAAAAATGCAACGATTTTCCCTGGTCCCTTGGTCTTGTGGAATTGGAACGATCATGCTGCAGATAAGGCGAAGGCAGTATTAGAGTTAGCAGCTCAATTACCCGAAGTGCTCGTCATTCCCATGCCGGATTATCGCCCTAAGTATCCCAAGGTTGAACCGGAAGAGGTCATCAATCCGAA
>JAOUQB010000603.1 GCA_029879555.1 Nitrospirota bacterium
TTTATTCAAACAAAAGAGAATTGCGATTTTCAGAGATGGGATCAGGCGTACCCGTATTGGCGAAACCACTGTATGGCTTTTTTGAGAGCCGTTTCCACTGAAGTTTGGGGGAGACCAAGCTCCGTACGAGCTTTCGTGCAATCATAATGCATGCGATACTTAGCCATCTTGACCCCTTCCAAGGGTATGCGTGGTGTTTTGTGGGTCACATGATTCGCCAGCCAGGTATTCACATGGGCCAGCGGAAGGATCCACTTCCAAGGCAATCGAATCCGTGGCGCGGGCACACCCGTCAATTGGCTGAGCATCTGACAGATCTCTCGAAACATGAGGTTCTGATTTCCGAGAATATATCGCTCACCAATTCGCCCACGCTCCATCGCGGCCACATGTCCCAACGCAACATCATCCACATCAATTAAATTCATTCCCGTCTCAATATAGGCAAACATCCGCCTCTTCATAAAATCCACAATAATTTGTCCCGTAGGCGTAGGCTTCACATCCCGTTCTCCCACCGGAGCCGTAGGATTGACAATCACCACCGGCAACCCATTTTGTGCCATCTTCAAGACTTCTTGCTCGGCTAAAAATTTTGATCGTTTATAATCTCCGGACAATTGGCTTTCAGAAGGGAATAATCCTTCGTGACCCAACCCTCCATCACCTGGCAAACCAATCGCACCGATGGTACTGGTATACACAATCCGTTCAACGCCAACTTCTTCCGCTGCTCGGAAGAGTTGCTTTGTCCCTTCCACATTCACTTTATAGAATATCGAGGGATCCTGATCCCACAGCGCATAATGGGCTGCCACATGATACAGGCCACTGCAACCGACTAGCGCTTTTTTTAAGGACGAGGGATCTTGCAAGTCCCCCTCAACAGTTTCAACCGGCAACCCATCGAGATTATTTCGATTGCTGGCAGAACGGACTAATACCCTCACTTCATCGCCTTTGGCGACCGCGGCGCGTGTGACCGCAGCCCCAATAAATCCTGAAGATCCGGTAATAAGAATTTTCATGAGACGACCAGGTTGGATCGCAAACTCACAGGGGCCCAGAGGTCAATTGAAAAAAGAACAGGACTACAAGGCGATTGGAGATGAACGAGTCAGTGTCTGGGGTAACTCAACTTCGTCGCTCGATGATATAGGTCGCAATGTGTCGCAAGGGATCAGCCTGGTGGTCGAAAGATTTGAGTCGATTGATCGCCCGCTCGACGCATTCTTCCCCTAATTTCCGAGCCCCATCAATCCCAAAAAATGACGGATAGGTTTGCTTCCCACGCTTTTCATCCGTCCCAGCATCCTTCCCCAACTCTTCACGGGTGCCCACCATATTTAGCACATCGTCAGCAATTTGAAAGGCCAATCCGATATCTTCAGCGTAGCCGGTCAGCGACTCTAACTGGGTTGAAGAAGCCCCACCAATAATTCCACCAATTCGGACCGCCGCCCGAATCAATTGCCCGGTCTTATGCGAATGAATTTTTTGGAGATGGGCTAACTCAACCGCTTGGTTTTCGGCCTGAATATCCATCACCTGTCCCCCCACCATACCCTGATGGCCAGAGCCATACGCCAGCTCCCTGACAATCTGTAATTGTTGGCTAGATGTCAGGCCATGGGTTCCAGTATCTTGGCTACATAATTCAAAGGCCATGGTGAGCAAGGCATCTCCGGCCAGAATCGCCATCCCATCGCCATACACCTTATGGTTGGTGAGCCGACCCCGGCGATAATCATCATCATCCATCGCTGGCAGATCATCATGAATCAGTGAATACGTGTGAACGAATTCCAAAGAAGCCGCAAAGGGTAACATCGCATCCTGGTCATACCCTAATGCTTGGGCTGCCGCGATCGTCAAAATAGGACGGACCCGCTTCCCCCCGGCCAGTAAGCTGTACCGCATAGAGTCGTAGAGATTTTCAGGGTCAGCCAAGCTATCTGGAAGACTTTGCTCCAAAAACTGGTCAACCCGCTGGCGCTGTTGCTC
>JAOUQB010000605.1 GCA_029879555.1 Nitrospirota bacterium
TCACGACCTGGGCCTCTGTCACACTGCGGAAATGCTCCACATCGAGCCATTCCCGCCGAAACGTTCCATTCAAACTTTCCTTGCTACCATTCTGCCAAGGTTCTCTTGGCTTACTCGACTTGGCGTCATGCCGCAAGCCTGAGAGATCCGTTCCGTCTTTTATCACAGCGCAGTCCTATGACTGTTCTATTTCCAGAATTTTGAGGGTGGTTTTGAGGACGGCATCGGGATTGAGGGAGATGCTGTCGATGCCCTGTTCCACAAGGAACTGCGCAAATTCGGGGTAGTCACTTGGCGCTTGGCCGCAAATCCCGATCTTCCGCCCTTTGGCCTTTGCGGCCTTGATGACATGAGCGATGAAGGTTTTGACTGCGGGATTGCGCTCATCAAACACATGGGCCACGATTTCTGAATCCCGGTCCACGCCAAGCACCAGTTGAGTCAGATCGTTGGAGCCAATCGAAAACCCATCAAAGATCTCAGCGAACTCTTCAGCCAAGATGACATTACTCGGAATCTCACACATGACATAGACTTCCAATTCTTTGTCCCCGCGCTTCAGACCGTGTTTTTCCATCTCCGCGAGAACCTTTTTCCCTTCCTCAACAGTTCGGCAAAAGGGGACCATGAGTTTGACATTGGTGAGGCCCATGTCTTCTCTGACCTTTTTCATGGCCTGACATTCCAAGGCAAAACCTTCGCGGTACCGGGGATCGTAGTAGCGGGAGGCGCCACGGAATCCGATCATGGGATTCTCTTCCGTCGGTTCATACTCCCTTCCACCAATTAAATTCGCATATTCGTTCGACTTAAAATCGCTCATACGCACAATGACATCTTTGGGGTAAAATGCCGCCGCAATCATGCCCACCCCTTGAGCGAGCTTGTCGACGAAGTACTGAGTTTTGTTCGTATAGGCCGGGGTGAGATGATCAATTTTTGCTTTGACGCTGGCATCTTCCAAGTGTTCATACTCAAGCAGTGCCAGGGGATGGATCTTAATGAAGGTGTTGATGATAAATTCTTCACGAGCCAGTCCCACGCCATCATTAGGAATGAATGAAAGCGAAAAAGCTTCCTCAGGGTTTGCGACGTTCATCATGACCCGGGTTTTGGGGCGTCCAAGATTTTTAAGAGGGACTCGTTCGACTTCAAAAGGCAGTTTTCCTTCATAGATGAATCCGGTATCGCCTTCCGCACAGGAAACTGTCACCATTTGTTCATTCTTGAGAGCCTCGGTGGCCCGCTCTGTCCCGACGATAGCGGGAAGACCGAGCTCGCGACTGACGATCGCCGCATGACAGGTTCGTCCTCCGCGATTAGTCACAATGCCGGATGCTTTTTTCATGATGGGTTCCCAGTCCGGATCGGTTTTGTCTGTGACCAACACGTCTCCCTTGCGAAATTCTTGGAGATGTTCGACATGCGTAATCACACGAACTGGTCCCTGGCCAATTTTCTCTCCCACACTTCGTCCTTGAATGAGAACCCGTCCCCGTTGTGTCAGGCGATAGGCTTCCAACATATCCGGGTCTTTTCTGGACTGAACCGTTTCGGGTCGGGCTTGCACAATGAACAAGTCCCCTGTTTGCCCATCCTTTGCCCATTCAATGTCCATGGGACAGGGGCGGCCTTTTTTGGTCGTGTAGTGGTCTTCAATCAGGCAACCCCATCGGGCAAGCGTCAGAATTTCTTCATCGGTAATAGCAAAACGGCTTCGGTCCTCAAGAGAAACCGGCACGTTTTTGACCATCTTGCTTCCCCCTGTATCGTAAATCAGTTTGAATTCTTTGCTCCCGGAAATTTTGTGAAGAATTGGCCGAAAGCCCTGCTTGAGAGTGGGTTTAAACACATAATATTCATCGGGATTGACGGTTCCCTGCACCACATTCTCCCCAAGCCCGTAAGACGCGTTGATCAGCACGACATCGGGAAAGCCGGTCTCGGTATCTATCGTGAAGAGGACGCCTGCCGCCGCTAGATCGGAACGCACCATTTGC
>JAOUQB010000003.1 GCA_029879555.1 Nitrospirota bacterium
ATGAGGAAACTCCCGACGGAGGTCCAGAATCGTTTCAAGCCCTTCCTTCTCGGGCATGAGGATATCCATAAGAACCAGGTCGGGCAGTTGTTGGCGATAGCAGCGGATGCCCTCTTCGCCATTTAAGGCACTCCGGACCAGATGCCCTTCATTTTGCAAGGCTTGCTCTAACACATCACAGATTTGTGGATCATCATCAATAACAAGAATGGTCGCCATCGCGTAAACTCCTTTGCCGCCCCAAATCGTCGAGCCCCTGACCCCAAAACCGTCAAGCCGGGTGAACAAGATGGGCGATCAACTCTGGCATCCCCATAATGGTGAATGGAATTGACACTGTTAAAAAAGTGTATTGTGGTCTGATTGCACAGGGCATTGCCCGTTCCTTTTTTAATACATTTTCTTGAGCCCCCGCAAGACCAAAACGACCGAATCGTATCTTCTTTCAGGAAAACAAGCCGCTCCACCATGTCATCCCAACGGTGAGAACGTTTTGTCCAGCACATGCCGAACAATCGGGGCCAAATCTCGTATGGCCAAGGGCTTCATGAGATAGGCTTGGATCCCTAAGGCTTTGGCTTTTTCGGCCGTCATGATGTGGCTAAAGCCCGTGCACAGAATAATGGGAAGCTCCGGACGAATGCGAAGGAGCTCTCGAGACAAGACCTCACCGGTCAGTCCCGGCATGGTTTGATCCGTAATCACCAGATCAAAACGATCCGGATCCTGCCGGAACACCGTTAACGCTTCCAGTGAACTGGTCTGCACTTCGACGGTATACCCCAGTTGGGACAGGAGTTCCTTCCCTAGCCGCACAATGGTTTCCTCATCATCCACAAATAAGATGGTTTCTTTTCCGAGGGGAATCGATCCGGGTTCTCCTAACCCATCCATCGCCATAGAGGGAATCGTGGGAAGATACACCTCGATTTTGGTTCCTTTTCCCCTTTGACTATCCACCATTAAGGCCCCGCCATGATTGGCCACAATGCCATGCACAACCGAGAGACCCATTCCCGACCCTTCCCCAATCGGCTTGGTCGTAAAAAAGGGATCGAACATCCGTTCAAGTACCTCCGGAGACATTCCCGTTCCATTATCCTGAATGGTCAGTCGAACATGTGGCCCCACCTTTAATCCCGACACAGCTTTCACCTTCTTTTCGGAGACCTCGACGTCTTCCAAAGTCACCTCCAAGCGACCACCCCGTTCCCGCATGGCATATTCCGCATTGGTGCATAAATTCACCAACACCTGATGTAATTGTGTGGCATCCCCAAGCACCGAGGATTCGCTCTGGAGAGACTGCCGAATGTCAATCGTCGTCGGAATCGTGGCGCGTAACAGTTTCAGGGCTTCTTGCAGAACCGTCTGAATGGGCGTCGGTTTCTTCCCCTGGGTCGACTGTCGACTAAACGCCAAAATTTGTAGGACGAGATGCTTCGCTCGATGTCCGGCCGTCAACACTTCTTGAAGATTGCGCTGGGTCCGACTGTCTTTCGGGACAGAGGCTAACGCCAGCTCGGTATAACCTAGAATGGCCGTTAAAATATTATTGAAGTCATGGGCAATTCCGCCCGCTAGGGTTCCAATCGCTTCCATGCGGCTTGATTGACGAAATTGGCGTTCAGACTTCACGAGGGTTTCCTGTACTCGTTTTTGGTCGGTCATATCTTCTGCCACGCCGGCCATTCGCGTTACGACGCCATCGGCATTCCGGAGAGGAAAGGTTTGCACCCGAATGAATCGCACAGCCTGATCCGGGCGGACTATCCGAAATTCCGCGAGAAAGCCATCCGCTGTCCCCTCGGCGACGCGCGTCAACACATATTCCTGATCCTGCGGATGCACCGCATCCCACAGGTCATGAGGATGGTCGATCAAACTGCCGCAATGTCTTCCCCATACCTTTTCATAACGGGGACTCATATACAGAATTTTTGAATGATCGGGTATCGCGATCCAAAACACTTCTTGAATATGCTCGACGAGGTGCTGGAAGCGCCCCTGTTGTTCTTCAAGCCCCGCCGTACGCGTCGCGAGACCGTTTTGAGCTTCTTCGAGCGCATGCGTCAAAGAGGCCCGAAAGGCACGATGCACATGGTTCAGGACCATTGAAGAAGTGGCAGATTTCTCACAATAGGAAATGGCTATTTCAGGTATGATATCTTTTTTTGCCAGTAGTGGCTGACATTCAGCATTCAGCACCACCCGAATGTGGCCATTCATACGCCGCAAATGCCGGAGTAATTCGATGCAGGCCTCATCCCACGGCTGAACATTGATGAGAGCCACCACAAAAGGTTCGCGCTGGGCACGCGCCATGGCATCGGCCATGGAAAGGCAGCCCACGACCTCATGCCCGGCATCTTCCAAGGCCGTTTGAATAGTTCCCTGCTGGCTTTTGTCATCATGCACGAGAAGAATTCGAGACCACGTCATCTGTGTCATCATCTGTTCCCCCCGATTAGGCCTATGTTGGATTACTGAATTCTATGGGCTGGTACTGGTCTGCAAGGCCAACGCAATATCAGCTTGAATACGTTGCGCCGCCTCTTTCCGATTGGGGGCATCTCGAATCGGTCGACCCACGACGAGATAGTCCGCCCCAGCTTGAATCGCCTCGAAGGGCGTCAGCGAACGTTGATGCTCATGGGTATCATGGCCGGCTGGCCGGACCCCTGGCGACACAATGATGGCCTGTCGGCCAAACCGTTCTCTAAAGATTTTGACATATTTCCCCGAGGCAATCAGCCCATCGCAGCCCTGTGCCATCGCCATTTCCGCCCGCCACAGCACATAGTCATCAAGCGTGGAAAATCGAGCCCCGTCGCCCTTGTCGGTGGACAACAACCCCAAATCTTGAAGATCCCTTTCTCCCCAGCTTGAGAGTAACGGGACGGTCAATATTTTCATGGCGCGGTCCCCTCGCCCCTTGACCGCAGCACTGGCCGTCGCGTGATTGCCGAGAATCGTCAAAAAATCAACGCCTAAGTCCGCCGCCAAATTTACTGCACGCCGTACAGTCTCATCAATATCGTTCATCTTCAGATCCAAAAAGATCCGGCATTGTCGTGCACGGATTTCCTCCAGAAACTCTCGATTGACAGCTAA
The DNA here is from genome assembly GCA_029879555.1 of Nitrospirota bacterium. Taxonomy (GTDB): domain Bacteria; phylum Nitrospirota; class Nitrospiria; order Nitrospirales; family UBA8639; genus Nitrospira_E. Next base: position 3,115 of record JAOUQB010000003.1, read on the forward strand.
AAATAACTCCAACCCGATTTTATAAAACCGGACTACGCCCTCCAAATCATCAAGGTATTTCCTGGCTTCTTGGAGGGATGGGACATCCAACGCCACAATCAGGCGATGCTCTAACGATAATGCCAGGGGTTCATTCGACATCGTCTTGATAGGCGCCAACTTCATAGATCGCCCCCTCAAAGGAGCATCGGGGGAAAATGGCCGTTCAGGGGTAGAATTTCATGGGAAAAGCGGAACCAGCCTGCCACAAATTCCATTGTAACTCAAGAGCCACCGCTCTTAGAAAGAGCTTTGGTTAGTTGGCGGATTCTGAGCCCAGCCATCAGAAATCGGACCATACAGCAGATAAAATTTCAGAAGAAGAAATAAGTGGAAACAGGAAAGGGACGAAAGCGAAGAAATAGCTGGGGCTAGTGGAAGATTTTAGAACTTTGCGTATAGCAAAGCCTGATACGTGTCTCCTTGAATACGTAGCTGCATAAATGCCCCATCTACAGTTTGCGGCCTCATAATTACACCCTCCAGCCAAGCCGACCCAGGCCCTACCAATCCAGCATCACCTCAGCGCTAGGACTTACCCTGACTTCATGCTCATTGAAAGGTGTTTATGCCAACCAGAAAATTTTCATAATTCTTAATATATTATACTTATTTATTACCCACACGGAATCAAGTTTACCTTCAATAAGAACCGAAATACTTTCCATATTAATCGTAGACTTCAATATGGAATTCGAGTAGAGTTTTATAACAGGTAGCCTTCAATATAGATTATGAAACTCTTAGCACAACAAAAAGGACGAGCCGGACAATATATCCGCCAAGTTTCAGGGTATTCCGCATTCCTTCCTACACCACTTCCACCTGAGCCTCCCCTGCAAATGGATGACGAAACCTTGGCGCTCATTTCACAAGCAGACCGAGCACTAGGGCGTCTGGACGGCTCAATCCAAACTCTTCCTGCTCCTGACCTCTTTGTCTTCATGTATATCCGTAAGGAAGCTGTTTTTTCCAGTCAAATTGAAGGTACTCAAAGTTCGCTTGATGATGTCTTGGAAGCCGAGGCTCGAGTGTTTAATCCTCAAAGACCCGGAGATGTCAATGAAGTGCTCAACTATGTCAAAGCCTTGCGATTTGGCCTTGAACGCCTTAGCGAACTACCGGTATCGGTTCGGTTAATTCGTGAAATCCATGAAAGATTATTAGAAGGAGCTCGAAGGATGGAACGAAAACCTGGAGAACTTCGCACCACACAAAACTGGATTGGCCCGGCAGGATCCACCCTCAATGAGGCGACATTTATTCCTCCCCCACCTGACGCTGTCCCGCAGTTGCTGGGCCAACTTGAATCGTTTCTCCACCAAACTGATCCGATGCCGAGCCTTATCAAAATAGGGCTGGCCCATGCTCAGTTCGAGACCATTCATCCTTTTCTTGACGGCAATGGCCGCATGGGACGATTGCTCATCACCTTTCTCTTGTGCGAACGAAAAATTCTTCACCAACCGGTCTTGTATCTTTCCCACCATTTGAAACGCTACCGCAATCAATATTATGACCTGCTTCAGAACATCCGTGATGATGGAAATTGGGAAGATTGGATAAAATTTTTCCTTTCGGCGGTAACGCAAGTGTCACAGGAGGCAACCCAAACCGCTCGACGAATTGTTAGTCTCCGTGAAGAACATCGACGTATCATCACAGAAAATTTTGGGCGAACCGCTGCAAATGGCATCAAAGTCTTGGAACAACTCTTCTCCCACCCCATTATCTCCGTCAACGATTTGGCAAAACAGACCAATATCAGCTTTACAGCCGCCAACCAACTTATGCGACGGTTTATAGAACATCACATCCTCACCGAAATGACTGGTCACACACGCAATCGTCAATTCCGATACCGCCCCTATATCGATCTGTTCGCCGATCGCTAACCAGTATAATTTCCGAATAAAAACCCCCAGCAAGTCCAGTAGGGATCATCAGACAAAGACCAATCAAACCCTCTCAGACGTCAAACCACGTAACAAGCTTCAGGGAAAATTAGGTTTAAAGGCAGCAATCTTTAGAGTTTAATCTCAACCAAAAACTGGTGGAAGGACTTAATTGAAGATTTACAAAGTTGAAAAGGGTGGCAGAACAATAAGATTTTTTCTGAGAAATGTAGTGGCTGGGGGACCAGGAATCGAACCTGGGTTCTTAGAACCAAAATCTAATGTCTTGCCCCTAGACGATCCCCCAACCGAGGCCCCACTTTAAAGCGGGGGGGTACAGACCGTCAAGATCACACGTAGTTAATATACATGCCCGTAAACAATCCAATGTCGATCATCTTGAACATCGACAAAACAGCGACTGAAGTTCAGTTCAGCCAATTGCGCCGCCACTTCATCTTCCGTAAACGCCGCCATCAGGGAATGAAAGAAATCCTGCCGTAACCGCTCCGGCTCATCAGCTGCCTGCTCATCGACAATAGCCTGGGCGGCCTCAGGGCTTTCCGGACGAAGAAGATCCATCACCAAAATCGGGGAACCGGGCTTCAGCAACGTTTTGAGGCTATACCAAAATCGCAACGGATTGGGTACATGATGGACTAGGCTATTGGACATCATCGCATCAGCGGGAGGGGACAGGGTCACGTCCTGAAAGCGTTGGCAAACAAACTGGACACGATCATGGAATCCGGCCTTTTGCACGGCTTGTTCCGCATAGGTAATCATCGGCTGAGACGCATCAATGCCCGTTACCCGACACGAGGGGTGACGGCGGACGACCCGCAGAGGAATATCTCCCGGGCCGCAACCTAGATCCACGATATGCGGGTTCTCCAAATCAGGATACAGCGTAAAAAACTGATCCACGAACCCTTGGTTTTCTTCTTCAAAGTCGGCTTGGGCGTAGGCCAGCACTTGTTCCGGATCATCCATGACTTCCGGCTCGAGTACACGTTTCATGATGGCAACGTCCTTTCAGTCGTCGTTTCTACGCTTATCGGATCACCCTGCCGCACCTGCCCCTCAGTGAGCACGCGGGCATAGAGCCGACTCCACCCTGGGTGCTGCTCCTGCGCGATACGATTAAAATTTCCTTGTTGAAACCACTGGGCATTGCGTCGACAGGGCTCGCAAAAACTGGTGATCTCCAGGCGAACCTCTTCTCCCACGTTCAGTTGATTTCCTGGTTGAAGATACGCCCATTCCAATCCTGCCAGCGTGAAATTTTCTCCGGCGGCTCCTGGATAAATCGTATGTCCTTCCTTCTGCAACGCGTGAATCACCTCCAACGAAAAGAGACAAATAGCACGATCGGGTCCGCCATGGAGGACGGTATTGCGATGCCGGTCTCCACGCACCCCTTCCGTCGACACCCAGGCTTCTGCCAAAGGTAATTTGGGAAGTCCACCCCGAGACGCATTAATTTGATAGAGAGAGGGTGGATGGCTCATAGGGACTGAGGAAATAATGGCACGAAGTGCTGATCGTATCCAGCACGAGAACGGTGGGTCAACCAATACCCTGGAGAAGCTTCGAATCCGCTGCTTTTATCTTGAAAGAGCCTTGTGAATGAACGAGTCGATGGTTTCAAAATATGATTCCCTGCCGATAAACGGCACGTCATTGTGCCCGGCTCCTGAAACCACGTACCACTGTTTTGGATGATTGGCCGCATCAAAGACTTGCTTTCCCAACGCCATTGGTACAATGGCATCCTGGTCCCCATGGATCACTAATAAGGGAACCTGCAGAGACCGAACTTTTTGCGCGAGATTGAAGTCGAGATCCATAACCCATCGAGCCGGCAACCCAAAATAAAGATGGTCGGACATGGCCTGAATCGAGGGAAACGCGCCTTCCATTATCAACCCGGCTGACGGACGCTGAACCGCCACTTCTCCCGCCACTCCCGCGCCTAACGACCGCCCAAAGAGAATGAGGCGTTCAGGCACAATCTTCCGCGCCTGAATCAAATAGTCATAGCTCGCCAGCGCGTCTTGGTACAGCCCAGTTTCCGATGGCTCTCCCGTACTTCGTCCATAGCCCCGGTAATCAAAGATCAAGACCGAAATGCCCCGTTGAAACAATCGCCGAATATTCTCTAAGCGATGACTGATATTGCCCGCATTCCCATGGCACCACAGGAGAACGGGGTGATTCGGCCCCGCATCAATAAACCACCCGAACACCGTCACCTCTCCATCGACTGGAATCCATACCTCTTCCAGGGGCAACCCACTGAGTTGAGCCCAATTGCGATCCTCCCAGGGCGAAGGTTGGAAGACAAACACACTTTCAAGCATACATTTCTCGATTTAACTACAGTGAGTCACCTAGGACTGTGGCCATGTTGTGCTGGATGAAACTTCAGGTACAATTTGCTTTTCGACACCACGCCCGCATCAGCATACGTGGGAGAAAGAAATCATGGCAACATACGCGATTGGCGACATACAAGGATGCATGAACGCCTTGCGCCGTCTATTGGATCACATCCAGTTTGATCAGGCGCAAGACCGTTTGTGGTTCGTGGGAGATTTGGTGAATCGCGGTCCACATTCTTTGGAAGTGTTGCGTTTTGTGAAACAACTGGGTCCCTCAGCCGTAACGGTTTTGGGAAATCATGACATTCATCTTCTTGCCCTCTGGAGTCAGGTTACGCAACCAGGACGAAAAGACACATTGCAACCGATTTTATCGGCCCCCGATGCCGATGAATTGCTGCATTGGTTGCGGTTTCGTCCACTCCTCCATACCGAAAATGGGTACGTGATGATTCATGCCGGAATGTTGCCATCATGGTCGATTGACCAAGCCACGGCCTTGGCCCGGGAAGTGGAGGATGCGTTGCAAGATGACAATTTCCAAGATGCCCTGCCGGCCATCTATTTTCGAAAAGGGGTAGGGCCTTCTGCCACCCTGAGTACCAAAGAACGATTGGGATTGACCACGAACGTGTTGACTCGTCTTCGGGTGTGCACTCAAGAAGGGGTTCCAGACTTTTCATTCAAGGGTCCCCCGGGAGATGCTCCGCCAGGCTATTTCCCTTGGTTCAAGATTCCCCAGCGCGCCACGCGACACAACACGATTATTTTCGGTCATTGGTCAGCGTTGGGCATTGTTACAAAAAAACATCTCGTCGCGTTAGATGGTGGATGCGTGTGGGGCCGAGAATTAGTCACCATGCGACTCGAAGATCGCCAGCTCTTCCGCGTACCCTGTCCCAAATAACACGTTTTCCGTTTCCTGCCCCCTCCCTCAAGCAAAATGTCTGTGGATTTCACTCGCCTCGAAATACGACCCGTCGTTCTGTTTGCGCCTCCATTTCACCCAATCCATCAAATGATGTATCTAAACAGATAACACGATGTATCTGTTCAGATAACATTTTCAAACTTCTTCACCTGTTTATTGCTTCGGCCTTCAAAAAACCATTCATAAAAACCTCATAAATCTGCCTCTTTTAAAGAATGCCCTTTCACGACACCCCTCGGCATTAGTCTTGCTATAAGGATGGTATAAGGAAATTACACGGCAACATTACTGAGATTGTACAGGCGACCTCTTAACACAGGCATACGAGAAAGCGCGGTTGGCACCCAAAGCCCTCGAACAGAAGACTGTTTATTATTTGTTAACCAGGAGTTCCAAGGCTATGAAAACTCAACAACCTTCTCAGGCAAACATCACGCTTCCTCCACAAGCAGAGCAATCAGTTCGAAAATATAAACGGCGTCATACGCGAGTTCACCTGGACTCCCTAAAACCTACCCCTCCCGTTGTTTCAGAAGACTCCCTCTCGCAATGCCCCAAATGCCAGGGATTGATTTTTATTGAAGCGGGAGAAACCATGAGGCAAACGATTGTCCGCTGCCTCAACTGCGGATGGCAACCGCAGTATCAGACTCCGATGATTACGGAGACGGAAGAGTCCCGGGTCATGCGCACCCTCACCAACCAATTTGTTTCAGAAAGTGATTGGGCCCGTCTTCCGGTTGGTTGGTAACGATCGATTAAATCAACGCCATAGATTCGGACACCGAGCACACGGCTGCAAAAGGCCGCTATCACCTGGCAGACTTCGAACAACCTTACCCTGCCAATTCCCTCTGCTTTCTTCCCTTCCCAATGCCAGGCTAACCTGGCTGTAATCGGGATTCGCCTCCCCATTTCCTTATCGCTTTTGTGTTAGACCCCTCTCGCCAGAACCAGGTACCATCCTTGCTTCTACCCGTATGACGGGTGCATCCCCCAGAAGGGAAAGTCTGTGCGTTCGACATTGAACCCCAGCCGCAACCTATCCTCCCGATCTCGGAAGCACCCACAGGATAGATGTGACGACATGGCTTCACCATACTCATGAACGATATTATTTACACATGTCCTGGATTTCTATCTTGGATGAAGTATGCCTGGTTTACTTTGTGCTTCAGCGCCTGCCTCATCTTATTCGGCAACGCACAGGCCGAAGATATTGCGATCCTGAAATCTGCAGATATTGCTGCCTATTCCGAAGCCATTGAGGCGTTTAAAGAAGCCCTGCCCACATCATTCAATGTGGCCTGGGAATTTGACCTCCAAGGGGATATGGCTAAGGGAAGAAATTTGGCTCGGAGGATCCGAGCCTCTCAGGCTCATGCTGTCTTGGCCGTCGGCCTGAAAGCCGCACTCGCGGCCAAACTGGAAATTCTGGACATTCCTGTCATCATGTGCTTGGTCCTCGATCCTGAAAAATACGCCCTTCCGTCTGGCAACATGGTAGGCCTTTCCTTACAGATCCCATTTGACCAGCAGTTGAAGCCACTCCAAGCCCTAATCCCGAAACTCTCCCGTATCGGCGTGTTATTCGATCCGGAAAAAACTCAAGGGCAGCGGGATCAACTCGAACACCAAGCCAACAGTCTGGGAATAACCGTCATTTCCCAGGAAGTCCATTCAGAACAAGACGTCTCCCTCGCCCTAAAATTATTGAAGAAGAAAGTCGATGCCCTGTATCTCCTTCCTGACAGCACGGTCCTCACGGAAAACACCTTAGACTTCCTCGTCAGCTCAACATTGGAATCCCACATTCCTCTCATTGGGTTTTCTGCTGGCTTGGTACGCAGCGGTGCGGTATCAGGCACCTATCTGAATTATGCCGACTTGGGACGACATGCCGCGACCCTTGTACCTCGTGTGCTCCCCGCGCGCGCCTCTTCATTATTAGGGACCATGGTGACCCCAGCAGTGGTTCACCATGCGATTAACGTGAAGTCCGCACGGTACCTGGAATTACCCCTCACCCCGGAAATCTTGAGGTCCTTTGATGAGCACTATTAAAGACCACCTGCCCACGCCACCGGATGCCCCTTCGGCCAACCCAATCGAAGGCAGCCAGAGATTTCTGAGCCTTCGGGCCAAATTTTCTCTGTTCGTCAGTCTGGTCATTATCCTCGTTTGTACAGGCTTGAGCGGGTTCCTTATCCAACAGGAAATCCGAGTCATGAAACGTTCCCTATTAAACACGGGAACATTCTTAGTGAACACTCTCAATAAAATCAGCCTAAATCGTCTGATCATCCAAGATACGGACTACTTGGGGAAAATGTTGGAGGGCGCTCTGTCGGCACCAGAAGTGGTGTATGCCGTCGTTCGGGATCAGCAAGGCAACATAGTGGTGAGCCAATCCAAAGGCCTTCTCACCAACGCCTCAAAAATTATCCGCGATGCCCGTCAACCACTCCTTCCTGATAACACCCATACCACTTCCTTGCTCACTCAATCCTCAAGCGCCTTATCCTCCGGTCAACCGTTGATCACCGTGCTTCACACCGTGAATTCCGAAAAGGCCATTTCGTTAACGGCATCCGACAGAGTCCCCACATCTCGGTCGTGGTCCGTTTCCCAGGAAACGATTTACGATTTTGCCCTCCCGGTCTATCGTTCGGCTCGCACATCCACGATGATCGACTTCCTTATGCCAGAAACACTTACTCAATCCCCAGCCACGCCCCAATCATCAGCGGCCATCATTGGCATCATTCAGGTGGGCTTATCCACCACGCATATGCAGAACGCCTTATACCAGACGGTGTGGAATATCGGCCTCCTCACGATAGGGATCATCCTCCTTGGAATTGGGCTGACAGTTTTTCTGACCAATCGTATTATTACCCCCATGCGAAAGCTTGCCACGGCGGCACAACAAATTGCCGAAGGCAATATTCAGGTATCAGTCGTAGCCGAGACGCAAGATGAGGTGGGGCAACTCACACACAGTATTAATCAAATGGCGACGAGCCTACAGCAGCGCGAAAAGGCCATCACCACATATATGAACACCATTACCAAGCACGTGACACAACTCAGCACCTTGCACCAAACCGGGGCAGCTATTACCTCAACGCTGGATGTGCATAAACTTTTCGGCACCGTCCTCAAGCTCCTTCGAGAAAATCTTGGATTTCAGCGCATGGTTTTGGTGCTTAAAGATGCTTCGAAAACTAAAGGAGTCCTCATGGAAATTTCAGGCGTCCCAGAGGAATTAGAACAACAACTGAAAGGTTTTGAATTCTCCATTGCTCCAAAAACCTTCGACGAAACCCTATTGATTCATGGCAAACCGATCCTGGTGCCTGATTTGGAGGCCATCAGCCGCAAAATGAATCCCGACATTCTTGAGCTAGGTCGTCAATTTGGAATGGTCTCCTTTGTCTCCGCTCCGCTCATCAGCCACATGGAAGTCCTAGGGTATTTAGGGGCAGATAAAGGTCAGACTCGATGTACCCAAGAGGATCTCGATCTGTTAGTCACGATCACCAACCACGTGGCCGTGGCCATCGATAACGCTCGAACGTATCAAGATTTAGAAGTTCTGGCCCAAAGCCTAGAAGAACGAGTCCTGAGCCGGACCAAAGATTTGCAGGTCGCCAATGAACGATTACAAGAACTTGATCGATTAAAATCAGCGTTTGTCTCGATTGTGTCTCATGAGCTCCGCACGCCCATGACGTCCATCAAGGGCTTAGTAGAAAACATGATGGATGGACTCACAGGAACCCTCAACGAGCGGCAGTCCTTTTATCTGGATCGCGTGAAACATAACATTGAGCGTCTCACCCGCATGATCAATGATCTCCTGGATCTGTCTCGCATTGAAGCTGGGAAAATGGACCTTCTGGCGAGCCCAGTCAATGTCGGGAGTTTGGCTCGCGAAGTCGTGGAGCTCTTACAACCCATGGCCCAAGAACGCCGACTCACCCTTCACACCGAGATCGTCGATCCTCTCCCACTCATTCACGCTGATCGAGACAAACTCATCCAAATTCTGACGAACTTGATCACCAACGGCATCAAATTTACCGAACCGTCGGGCACCGTGACCGTTCACGTTCATCAGCAAGATGATGGGGCGGTCACCACCTGTATCCAGGACACAGGGAGCGGTATTCCCTTTGAGGAACAACAGACGATTTTTGAGCGGTTCTACCGAGGACAAACAGCGGATGTCAAAGCTCGCGGGGCTGGTCTGGGTCTCGCGATTACCAAAAGCTTGGTGGAGTTACATGGCGGGCAGATCTGGGTCACCAGCACTCCTGGGAAAGGGAGTCAGTTTTGTTTCAACATTCCAGCTCAACCCCCTGCAACTTCAGAGAGTGCGCATGAAAAGCTATCTTCAGAATTCTGAGGCCATATCAGTCATGGCTATGGTGAAAGAGTCCGGTATCACCACGTGGTTTCGTACAAAATTTTCTTGCGCGCATTTCAGGAGCCTGGCTCGCAAATGACGCTACTGTTCTCTTGCTTTACCCTCTCTCTGGGCATCCCCGTTCGTCTCGAGGCCAAGGATTACACCCAAGAATACATCGTCCAATGAAAACACACGCGACTCATATATTTTTCCCCAGTCTCATCGGCTTGATATTGTCCTTTTGCTCCCATTCTCTCTTGCATGCAGGAACAGACAAGAACCCCCAAACAACTCACTCTGCCATAGACTCAACGCTCATCCAAGCAGACCTAAATTTTCTCAAAGAAGAAACTATCGGTATCGCCGCGCTTCACGAGCAACCTATTTCCGATTCCCCCGCTAATGTCTATGTCATCACCGAGGAAGATATTCGCCGATCAGGGGCCATTGACATTCCCACCCTCTTGCGCCGAATTCCAGGGCTGGAGGTGATGCAAACCACCGGTGCCGATTTCAATGTCAGCATGCGGGGCGATAATCAGTTGACAGCTAATAAGTTACTGGTACAAATCGATGGCCGCTCAATCTCCACACAAGTCCTCCCGCCCTGGGAACTACTTCCGGTGTCCTTGCTCGAGATTAAGCGAATTGAAGTGCTCAAAGGCCCAGCTGGAGCTACTCATGGGTTCAATGCCTTTGATGGGGTGATCAATATTATCACCAAGGATCCGGATGAGATGAAGGGCAGTACCATGCAGATTGCCGGTGGGGAGTTTGACACTATTAGGAGCTCTGCAGTCTATGGAAACAGGCAAGACAACTTCAGTTTCCGGCTCTCGGGTGGCTATGATCAAAACCACGATTGGGACAACCGAGAAAAGACAGCGCTGCAAGCCTATAAGTTCAATGTTCTGACCGAATACCGTTTACCCGGTCAAGCCAACCTACGGTTGGCAGGCGGAGTCGTCAATGGAGAAAAACTTAACTCCCCAGTTACAGAAGCCGGGAGCAACCCAGGAGATCACTTTCTGCCATACGTGCTCTTTGAATATGGAGACTCGAACCTGCTTCTCCGTACCTACTGGAACAGAACAGAAACAAATACCCAAGCATTGGCACCTCCGACTCTCGAGGGAATCTTACAGTCCTCTGATAAAGACGGTAAGACTACCAATAATTTTCTGCACGACACCTATGATGTCCTTCTTCAGCACATGCTCGAACTCGGAAACCAAGCTCGGCTGACGTACGGTGGAAATTACCGACACAATCGCACGTCATCCAATTTCTTATCAACAACCACCCAAGAAGATCGTCTTGGATTGTACCTACAAGGTGAGTGGACCGGCCTGAAAACCCTTACTGCTGTAGCCGGCCTGCGATTCGATATGGACACGTTCGTCAACCCAACCTATAGCCCACGTGGTTCCCTGATGTATGAACCGATCCCCGACCATACATTCCGTGTAGCCGCTTCTGTCGGCTATCGCCCACCCTTAGCGTTTGAAGAAAATGTGGCCGTCATGACCCGGGTGAATCTTCCACCACCTTTTGGTCCAATCGTCACTCAGACCAGGGGGTCAAAAAACTTAGCTCCAGAAAAGATCATTTCCTATGAAGTCGGGTATCAAGGATGGTTCCAGAAACACCGCCTGCGGCTCCGAGCGGATCTGTTTTATAACCATCTCAAAGACCTGATTCAATTTAACGCCTTATCCACTGGTGCCCCCACCTCCCCGACAAATGGCGGTAGTGGGAATATTTACGGTGGAGAGGCCGGATTCGAGATTCTCTTCACGCCATGGTTGAGTGGTTTTGCCAATTATTCCTACCAGGATTTCGATCAAAAATTTATAGGTCTGAGTCGGCGTACCGGAGCCCAATCCAAGGTGAACGCAGGAATACGACTTGATCTGGAAAACGGACTCAATGGAGAAGCGTTGTTCCATTATGTGGGCCCCACGACCTATCCTATTTCTCCCGTATTTGACTCGTTTGCCCCCATCACTGGGGAGCCCCCACCCAATGCTCGGGTTGGGAGCTACACATTGCTGAACCTACGCGGCGCTTACCGATTTTGGGAAGAACGGGCTCCCTCAGGACAAAGAAGGCAAGCCGAAGTGGCGATTTCAGTATTTAACGCACTAAATGATCGCCACAAAGAACACCCGCTCGGGGATACTCTCAAAAGCCGAGTGATGTGCTGGCTAACGTTACAGTACTAACTCCAACATGTGGTATCCCTGTTTTGTTTAAAATCGTATCTTATTCGATACGGTTGTTATCCGAACGGATACGATTTCTGGATTCTATTGCCTTCCAACATCTTAAAAAACAACCGCTTCATTAAGTCTCAAATTTGCATCGTGGAGAGAATACACGAGGCCGGTTGAAGCACGCGTCGATCTCAAGCCCTCCTTCAGCCCGACCATATTCCTCACATCCGAGATAGTCGAAGCCATAGGGCCGCAATGCCTGATATGCCCCGAATTTTAGTCGTCGATGATGATCCGGATATCCGTTTGGCCCTGGAGGATTATTTGCGCCGCGAGCAGTACCAGGTGGAAGTCGCGGATACGGGAAGGGCGGCTTTAGAGAAGGCCATGAACTCCCATTTTGATGCGGTGTTGTTGGATGTGGGCCTTCCAGACCGGGACGGTATTGAAATCTTGGTGGAATTGGCCGGTCATCAACCCAAATTGCCCATTATTCTCTTAACGGCTTTTACTTCCCTGAATCAATCGACTCCTCTCAATAAGCTGAATAAAGCGTTTGCCTATTTGACCAAACCCTACAGCCGTGAAGATATTCGGCAGGTGCTACGCCGAGCCGTCCTGGGCGCCAAAGGGCCTGGGCTTCCTCAAGACACATCACCCGATTGTGACGCAAGAGTTATCCGGCGGTTCCCATCCGTGGTGCAGCCCAGCCCCAACACCACAGAAAAAACCAAAGGTCCCAGCTATCAACTGACCCTGGATGAGTATCAACGGTTGACAGAATATATCCAACTCATGCAATTCGCTTTCGATCAAGTTCCCGAAGCGATTCTCGTCGCGGGCACCGACAAACGAATCAGGTTTGCCAATCAGGCAGCCTACCAAGCCTTGGGGTACAACAAAGAAGAGCTTGAAGCGCTACGTATACCCGACATTGCCCCGAATCATGATAATCAACGGTATCAAGAACATCTCAACGAATTGCGTGAAGGGAAAACCCTCTCCTATTACACGACCCACCGAACCAAGCACGGGGAACATATCCCTGTGGAAATTTCTGTCTATCTCCTAAACTTTCATGGACAAGAGTTTACCTGTGCCATTACCAAGGAGCTCCCTTCCCCCAAACACCCATCTGACAACCCGGAGGGGAACGCCTCCAGCATTTCTCACAATGCCAGGAGGCCACAGACACAATCATGACCATTCAACATCCAGGGGCGCGACCTCAGCCACTTCCAGCATCTGGCGACTATCCCATCCAGGTAAATACCGGGGCTTATATTCGTCCTATCGAGTTTGTGAGGAACGCGTAAACGGGAACAACGCGCAACTGTGCAGGGGCCAGTCAAATGCCACCATCCAACACCAGGGCCTCGAGTTTTTTCCAAGATCACATCGTGACGTGGTCGATCCTGATCCTGGTTCTTTGGCCGAGCCCACTCGCCTTTGGAGCCAAATCCGAACCTAGTTCGCAGGTTGAGAATCTCTTTGACTTTCTCCAAGAAGAACAGAGCTTGCAAAAATTTGAATTAGGCGAAATCGTGAACGCCACCAATCAACCCCTCGGCCCTTCCACCTCGGTCTTTGAAATCACCGATCAGGATTTATTGGATCAACATGCCCGTTCATTAAGTGATGCCCTTCGATTTGTCCCCAGCCTCTTTCTTTCCGTTTGGGGCACCACGGGACAAAGCAATGCCAGCATCCGCGGCCTGACTGCCAGACAAAATGTCGTGTTTATCGATGGGCGCCCCGTTTACGATCCCTGGTTTGGGGACTTACGTTTGGAAAATTTACCGATTGATAACATTGCGACCATAAAGGTTATTCACGGGCCAGTAGACCCCGCGTACGGACCGAATACCCTAGGCAGCGTGATTAATATTGTGACGAAACGGGGAACGGGAACGCCCACGACTCGAGCGACAACTTCTTACGAATCCCATAACACACAGGATTATTGGGTAGAACATGGGGCAAGTCGTGGCGACTGGAATTATTATGTTACGGGCAGTTATAGACGAACCAATGGCTTTTCTCTTGCCAAGGATTTTTCTCCCACGGTCGTGCAGCCTGGAGAATTTCGTGAACAATCTTCTTTTAGCAAAAAGAATATCTCTACGAACATTGGGTACGATGTTGGACCAGAAGATCGGATCGCTCTGTTAGCTGGTTACTATACCGCCGAATTGGATACTCCCCCGAATATTCATGCCGAAGCTTTTCCACGATTTGGCATTCCCTTTAACCGATTTGTGGATTGGTCACGCTGGTACGTAGACCTTTACGGACAAACGAAGGTGGGAGACCGCTTGAGTCTCCGTGGCAATGGGTATATTGACCGCTTTCATAATTCGTTGGACACGTTTCCCGATTCGACCTACCAGACTATGAGCGGCAACAGCAAATTCACGAATATTGTCATGGGCTTTAACGGTCAAGCCACCCTAACGGTGGCAGATCAACTGAAAGTCAAGGGCGGGATTTTTTTGAAACAAGATCAACATAGGGAACAGGATAATGTCGGGAAAGAGGAACATGATACGTTCACCACAGGCTACTTCCTGGATACCGAATGGGCCCCCCTGCCCATGATCGTCTTCTCGGCTGGGATGAATTACGATGTTCTCTATATCAATCAGGATCAGACCGTCTCGGCTCTAAGCCCTCGTGGGTCCATAGTCTTCCAGCCACAACCGTCCACCAGACTCCATGCGGCCATTGGTCGAAAGAGCCGCCTCCCTCGATTACTCAATCTCTATGGGAGTATTGGCAATACCGACCTGAATGAGGAACGGAATCTGGTGACCGAAATCGGAGTCCAGCAATCGTATTCGGATGATCGAGTGGTCACGAGAGTCATCGGATTTCGGAATGATGTGAAAGACAAAATTGAATTCGTGCGGCTACCAGGACCGGGGCGTCGGGGGCAAGACAAAAATATTGAAGAATTTACGGCTATGGGGGTAGAAGCCTCATTATCAGTCGCCGTGACTGAATCCACTCATATGTCGTTGGACTATACCTATACCCATATTGATGTGGACACACCCATTGATCCAAATTTCGATCGGTCGTTTCATCAGCTCAATGGAGGAATTCAATATAACGCACCCTGGGGTTTGGGGGCTGGGCTTCAGCTGTCCTATATTGATGGTGACCCGGATGCTTTTCCTACCAACTTTCCAGACGAAGAGAGTCACGTGAACTTCGTGCTCGTCAATGGAAAAATTTCCTATGAAGTGTGGAAGGGCTGGAAACCATTTTTGGCAATTGAAAATCTGACGGATTCCAATTATGTTCGCAATATTGGATACCCCGAACCCGGCCGCCGTCTGTTCATGGGCCTAAACGTCCAGTTTTAGTCGCGAGTCTAGATTGGGTTCTCACCATGGGAGTGTTGAATAATGAAGATATCAAAGGGCACATTTGGCCAGGAAAGCAAATGTGATCCGTAGCTTCGGGTCTGTTCAAAAAAGTCCGTTCAGCAAGGCCGCAGCCAGTGTTGCGCGCGGAGCGTACGGGTATTACGTGAGCACGGAAAACTGGCGAGAACGCCGCTGGCGGCTTTTTTCAACAGACCCACCATCGCAGGTGCCCGCATCATCGAACATGGAAAGAGAGAGGGCTGAAGAATGCCCGTTAGTCCCGGTCTTGCTCTATATTTTTTTGTTTGATGAGGCGAGAGAGATACGTTCGTTGCAAACCCAGTAATTCTGCGGCTTTAGTTTGGCTCCAATTGCTACGACGCATCGCTTGTTCCAAGATATGCGTGCCAAATCGATCGATCGCTTCATGATAGGGCAGATTGTCCAATTCCTCTAATTCATCTTTGCTCCCTCCCAACCCGAGAAGATCAGTGGAAATTTCTTCTTCCACCCCAAGGACAACCGCACGAGCAATGGCATTATCCAGCTCACGAATATTGCCCGGCCACAGATAACACCGCATGGTCTCAAGGGCTGATTTGGAAAACTTTCGTTTCTGCCGTTTCATTTCCCGCACATGACGCGCCAAAAAGTATTCGGCCAGTGGAAGAATATCTTCCGGACGATCCCGCAAGGGCGGCAAGGAAAGATTCACAACATTTAATCGGAAATAGAGATCTTCGCGAAACGTCCCGGCTTTGACGGCTTGTTTTAAATCCTTATTGGTGGCTGCCACCACACGAATGTTGACTCGCACCAATCGAGTTCCTCCCACTCGAGGAAATTCATGATCCTGGAGCACGCGAAGCAGTTTGGCTTGCAAGCCAATCGGCATATCCCCAATTTCATCGAGGAAGACCGTCCCGCCATCAGCCGCTTCGATTTTGCCTTTCTGTAAGGTATCAGCTCCAGTAAAGGCCCCTTTTTCATGGCCGAAGAGTTCATTTTCTAAGAGCGTCTCAGTGAGGGCGACGCAATTGATAATACTAAATGGCATATCCCGTCGATTACTCCATCGATGGATGGATCGGGCAAATAGCTCCTTGCCCGTCCCGCTTTCGCCCAAGAGCAACACCATGGCGTCAGAATCCGCCGCCCGTTTAGCCAACTGCACCATGGAACTAACCTGAGGACTCTCTCCCACAATTTGGCTATAACGACTTTCGACCTCTGTCCGTAAAGAGGCGACCTGACGCCCCAAGGCCTCCCGAGCTAAGACTTTTTTGAGCACCAACGCCAAATGATCCAACTCGATCGGCTTGGTGAGAAAATCATATGCCCCGGCTTTCATGGCTTCCACTGCTTTGGTAATGGTGCCATGCGCCGTCATAACGACAACTGGCAGATACAGGGGTTCTCCGCCGCCAAATCCTTGAGTCTCACCCGTTTCATTTTTTTTCGCACTAATATTTTCTAATTCATGAAGCACTTCCATGCCCGTCATTTGCGGCATTTCTAAATCCAATAACATCAGATGAGGGAAATGTTGATCCAGTTTCTGAAGAGCCTCTTTGCCATTTCCTGCTGACAACGTTTCATAGCCCAAGGATTCAAGACGATCAGTCAGCATCAGCACAATGTCAGGATGGTCATCGACAATCAGAATCTTCTTTTTCATAACATTCCTAATGGTTAAATCCGCACCGGATGTTTGCCAAAGGTTACTCGCATGATTTTTTTAATTTCATCGTCGTAGCCCCTCTAACACCGCCGCAGCCAACAAGGGCACCATCAGTTCATGATGGCCGATCAGGCTATACCCTTTTCCGCCTTTCTGCGTTGGGCGTTTGACGACATTCGTCAAGGGTCGATAATGGGGAAGAAAATCCATATTGACGGTCGTGATGCGTTTGAGCGCACGGCCGAGATTCCGGCCTAAGGTGACCGTTTTCAAAAAGACTTCCGGAAGAAACACCGCCGAACCCAGATTGATATACACCCCGCCTTCCATCTGGGAGACAACGGCCGCCAGCTTGCGAAAATCATGGAGCGAGGCCCCGCCGATCGCTTCGCCATCCGCATTGGGATGCATATGAATAATGTCTGTTCCAATAGCGACGTGCACGGTGACAGGAATGCCCAATTGCACACCAGCCGCGAGCAAACTAGTTCGCCTTTGAGGAAACAGTTTGGGACGTGAGGTCATATAGCGCCCGACTGCTTCCCCAAGCCCCAACCCTTTTTGCCATCCCTTTGCAATCGCCTCATTCAGGATACGCCCAGTATCTTCAGCCATCCCAAATCGTCCTGAATCAATTTCAGCTTCCACTTCTTCCGAAGTCTGTCCTTGATAAGCCAATTCAAAATCATGAATGACGACGGCCCCGTTCATCGCCACGGCCGTAATGACGTCTTTACGCATCAGATCCACAAGAATGGGATTGAGCCCGACTTTCGTGGGATGAGCCCCCATGCCCAAGATCACCGGCTTTCCGCGTTGACGGGCTGTGACAATGGCCGAGACCACCGCCTCGAACGTCTGCCCGGCTAATATATTGGGAAGGGTATCGAGAAATTTCTGAAACGAACCGCCATGACGCCACGGGGTGGCCCCATCAGTCATGTTCACTTTGGAGTGGCGCGTGCGAAGGGGATACGTGCGAAGCCGAGCTAGATTCAGCTTCGGCCCAATAGGGGAAAGCGATGGGTTAGTCCTGGTCGCCAAAGAGTCGCTCTTCAATGAATTCACATAACACATGGCCAAGCGTGATATGACATTCCTGAATACGGGCCGTGACGGAAGACGGCACACTGAAACAATAGTCCACGACATCGGCTAACTTTCCCCCTCCTGCGCCAGTCCAACCCACCGTCACCAATCCTCGCTCGTGAGCCGCTTCCGCTCCACGAATGACGTTTAAGGAATTTCCGCTGGTGCTAATGGCAATTGCCACATCGCCTTTTCGGCCATGGGCCTGAATTTGCCGGGAGAAAATATCGCTAAAGTCGTAATCATTGGCAATACACGTCACCGCAGCCATATCGGTGGCCAAGGCCAGAGCAGACAGGGGTTCTCGGTCTCGGCGATACCGCCCCACAAACTCTGCGGCTATATGCGACGCATCGGTAGCACTGCCGCCATTTCCAAACAGGAGAACTTTTTTCCCATCGCGAAAGGCCCGGATCAGTAACTGCCCAACTTCCACCACGCGTTCAGCATGGGTGCGAATGAAAGCATTCTTCACATCCGCACTGGTCTCAAATGCTTCGATGACGTTTTCAATTTCCATGAGGCTCGGATTTTAGCAGGATAGCACGCCGATTTCACATGCCAAAGCAAGGGAACAAAGAGGCGCCTTCATTCTACAGCCCAGTTTCTTGCCGGGCTTCATCACCGATGATATAGTTGAGCCATTGTGAGTGCCCACATACCGACCAAAGCACTCCTGCTGGCCATCCAAACTGATCCTGCCCCGGCCATCGCCATTCTGCAACATCTTCAGCCTGAGATGGTCTGTTTTTTCTTGCAGGAGTCGTGTAAACCCGTCGTAGAATCTGACGTCCACCCAGCCCTCTCCCAGATGCCTCAACGTTGGGATTGGATTCTGACGCCTAATACTGAAAGCTTCCCCGCATGTCACAAAGCCCTGGCGCAAGGGTTAGGCCCACTCTTGACCACATGGAATGTCGCACCGGGTGAACTCACCCTAGACCTCACAGGCGCATCCCCTGCTATGGCATCCGCCATGACGTTGGTAGGCTTTCCCTTTTCCACCCAGGTGTGGTTAGGAAACCCCAATTCCACAAAAGACCCATCAGCAGATTCTTCTCCACAAGCCGATCCTTCCGAAAACCCTTGGGATGAAGAAGCCCCAAGAATACGGCAAGACGGCTGCGAAATGTTCAACCTGGGATGGCATGAAGCGGCCGCACGAATCTTTCAGACCTTGGAGCACCGCATCAGCGGAGGGTCGAAACCGATGTATCGGGCCTTGGTTGATATCGCACAAGGCTATGGTTTGTGGGAACAACTCCAATATCGCCACGCATGGGAAAAACTCAAAAGCGGTATCAAAGCGCTGGAACTGGCTTCCGTGTGGGGTGGCCCGCCTGGGATGGATCGCCTCATCAAATCGCTCAAAGACAATCTCCGTTTTTTGGAATCCTTGGCCTTAGATGCCAAGGAGATTAAACCCTCGCTCGCGTTGGATCTCTTCGCGTGGGCCAAACGGCGCGGCGATCGAGGGCGAGAGATTGAAATGGCGACCCGCGTGCTCTTTCGCGGGTTAGAAGCCTCGGCCCAATATCACTTGTTCAAAGGTTACCAAATAAAAAGTTGGGATATCACGGTCGAACAACTCCCCAAGGAAATGCAGGGAACTTGCCAGGCTTGCTATCTCAACGACATCGATGGGAAATATCGTTTACCCCTTCTCGCGCAATTTCAGACCTTGGCAGGATTGGGCGATCCCATCGGCCAACGCTTTACCACTGATTGGCCAAAAATGAAATCGTTATTTGATGCCGCCGATCATGCCGTCATGGGGTATGGGTTTGAATCGCTCAAAGCCGAACGGTTCCACCAACTCTTTGAGCTGACCCTAAAACTGACCGGCACCGTTGTCACAGATCTCCCCGTCTTTCCGACGTTGAAGTTTTAAGGTATTTCACGCCACTCCATGGAAGTGCGTATCTACTATGAAGACACCGATTGCGGAGGCGTGGTGTACTATGCCAACTATCTCAAATATTTTGAACGCGCCCGAACGCACTTCTTAGAAGAACATGGGCAATCGGTCAGTAACCTTATTCAGGATGGGACAGAATTTCGGGTGACCAAGGCTGAGCTGGCCTATCGTTCTGCCGCCGTGCATGGGGAAACCTTAGATATTGAAACGACGGTGGCGGCAAATCGTCGCACCTCTTTGATCTTCTCCCATGTGATACGAGAACGCACCAGTCAACGCCTTGTCGTCGAAGGCTCTGCCACCCTGGTAGCCGTGAATGCTCAGGGCAAAATCAAACGCATCCCTCCGCCCATTCTCAATGCGTTGAACCTGCCCACAGACTTCCCGATGCCCGCAACCTAGTTGGGTCGCCTCCCGAGATTCCCCGTGCCACCAACGCCAGATCACCAGGGCCATGTACTTTCCATTCCCTCGTTACCGTTTGCCGAATCCCTGGAATTGCAGCAAACCCTCGTCGCCAAACGACTCGCAGACCAAGTGCCCGACACCCTGGTCCTCACCGAGCATGAACCGGTGCTGACCTTGGGCAGAACCACACAGCCCGAGCATTGGGAACCACACTGGAGAGAACTAGAAAACCAGGGAATACATCTGCATCAAACGAATCGTGGGGGATCGGTCACCTATCATGGCCCAGGCCAAATTATCGGATATCCGATTCTCCGATTACGAAACTTCTGCCCAGGCCCAAAGATCTATGTACAG
>JAOUQB010000092.1 GCA_029879555.1 Nitrospirota bacterium
TGGAGTAACCTTATTTATTATGTCACAAAATAAGCATGCCACCCAAAAGGCTTCGGATGAAGGTGTGGTGTTTCATGTCCATGGCGTCACAAAAGTGTACCAAATGGGCGAGGTACAGGTGCACGCTCTGCGGGGAGTGGATCTGGATCTGTATAGTGGGGAATTTACCGTGTTGCTGGGTGCCTCGGGCAGCGGTAAGTCCACCCTGTTGAATATTCTAGGTGGGCTGGATACTCCTACAGAGGGACATGTGTTTTATGGTGAGCGCGATCTAACTCGCGCAACTGAGAGAGAGCTAACCGAATACCGGCGTTATCATGTTGGCTTTGTCTTTCAGTTCTACAATTTGATTCCCAGTCTCACCGCACGGGAAAACGTGGCGGTGGTCACCGAAATTGCCAAAGACCCAATGCAACCCGCTGAAGCCTTGCAACTGGTTGGCCTAGATGATCGCTTAGATCATTTTCCGGCCCAGCTCTCCGGTGGGGAACAACAACGGGTGGCTATAGCTCGTGCGATTGCCAAGAACCCCAACGTGTTGTTGTGCGACGAACCGACCGGCGCACTCGATTCCAAAACGGGCATCGTGGTCCTTGAAGCCTTGCAACGCGTCAACCAGGAATTGGGCACCACGACCGCCGTTATTACCCATAATGCCGGCATTGCACAAATGGCGGATCGGGTGATTTATCTGGCCGATGGTAATATCAGCAATGTGTGCATGAACCAAACCAAACTTTCACCCAGTGAACTAAGTTGGTGAGCGGCGATGAAAGCCATCGACAAAAAACTCTGGCGTGAACTGTGGAGCATGCGCATCCAGGCATTGGCCATTGCCATGGTCATTGTCGGTGGCGTGGGTGTTTTCATCATGTCCATAAGCACCCTCGACTCATTATATGAAACTCGCGAAACCTATTATCGTGATCATCATTTTGCCCAGGTGTTTGCTTCACTCAAACGCGCCCCACTGTCATTGACGCAGCGCATTGAAGCCATTCCCGGCGTCGATAAGGTTGAAACGCGGGTGGTGGCCTATGTCAATCTCGACGTGGCTGGCTTTACCGATCCAGTGAGCGCTCACCTCGTTTCGTTGCCTGATGGCAGTCGCGGCCTGTTAAACCAGATCTATCTGCGCAAAGGTCGACTGTTTGAACCGGGCCGGGACAATGAGGTGCTTCTTAGTGATGAGTTTGCCCAGGCCCATAGCCTGCGGGCCGGTGACACGATACGCGCCACCATCAACGGGCGGCGGAAAACACTCACTGTGGTCGGCCAAGCCCTGTCCCCGGAATACATTTATCAGATCGCGCCCGGTGCCATGTTTCCTGATTATCTGCGTTACGGGGTGCTGTGGATGGCACGAAAACCATTGGCGAGTGCTTATGACATGGACGGCGCGTTTAACGATGTCACGCTCACTCTGAGTAAGGGTAGTAATGAACAGGATGTCATTGAGCGCCTCGATGAACTATTAAAACCCTACGGGGGCATCGGTGCCTATGTGCGCAAGGATCAACTCTCCAATCGCTTTTTGACCGAAGAACTGAAGCAACAGCAAACCATGGCCACGGTGTTTCCGATAATTTTTCTTGGCGTGGCGGCATTTCTGCTCAACGTGGTGACCAGCCGTCTGATCAGTCTGGAACGGGAACAGATCGCCGGCCTCAAGGCCTTTGGCTACAGTAATTTTGCCGTCGGCCTGCATTATACCAAACTGGTGTTGATGATCGTGGGCCTCGGTAGCCTTGGCGGTATCGCGGCCGGCATCTGGATGGGCAAGGGTATGAGCAACATCTACATGAAGATGTACAGCTTTCCATTTATGATCTATGTGCTTAAGCCGAAGGTGATTGTGGCTGCGGTAGTGATCAGTATGCTGGTTGGCATTCTAGGTACGATCTATGCGGTGCGCCAAGCCGCCAAATTACCGCCAGCCCAGGCCATGCGTCCTGAACCGCCAGCTCTCTTTCGTGCCACCCTGGTCGAACGCCTGGGTCTGCAACGCTGGTTTTCCCAACCCACGCGGATGATATTGCGGCACATTGAACGCCGCCCCTTGAAGGCGCTATTGACTACTCTGGGTATTGCGATGGCCTGTGGGGTGATGATGATTGGTGGTTTTCAGGAAGGCGCGATCAATCACATGGTTGAGGTGCAATATGGCATGAGTCAGCGGGAGGACCTCATGGCTATTTATACGGAGCCGACCTCGCTACGCTCACTGTATTCCCTCCGCAGTTTACAGGGGGTGGAACATGTCGAAGGCTTTCGTCAGGTACCGGGAAAGCTTCAATTTGAACATCGTTTTTATCGCACCTTGGTGCAGGGCATTCAGCCGGACGGTAAATTGAAGCGACTGCTTGATACTGACTTACAGGCGATCGACTTGCCACAACAGGGTGTCATCCTTACGGACTATCTGGCCGAACTGCTGCACATCACACCCGGTGACATGCTGACGATCGAAGTGTTGGAAGGCAATCGCCCCACGGTGCAGGTGCCACTGGTTGCCACCGCCAAAGAGTATCTGGGTGTGAATGTCTATATGTCGCGCGAGGCACTGAATCGCCTGTTAAAAGAGGGTAACGCCATTTCCGGTGCCTGGCTAACAGTGGATGAACGTTACCAGCGCAAGGTGTATGCCGACCTCAAAGACATGCCGCGCATTGCTGGTGTGGTGGAACATACATCAGCGATTCAGGCCTTCTACGATACCCTGGCTGAAACCGTGTTATTTTTTACATTTATCACGACCTTGCTCGGGGGTAGCATTGCCTTTGGTGTCGTTTACAACAGCATGCGGATCGCCCTGTCCGAGCGCAACCGCGAACTGGCTAGTCTGCGCGTGTTGGGTTTCGAGCGTGGGGAAGTGGCCTATATTCTGTTGGGCGAACTGGCCCTACTCACCCTGGTGGCCATTCCGCTGGGTATGCTCTTCGGCTATGGTTTATGTGCCTACTTGGCATTTCAGTTTAACACCGACCTGTATCGCATTCCGTTGGTGCTGGGAATGAATGTCTATGCTTTTGCCGCCCTGGTGGTGATTGTTTCATCGCTTATTTCCGCTTTGATGATCTGGCGTAATTTGGCTCATCTCGATATGGTGGCCGTACTCAAGACCAAGGAGTAAATCGATGCGCATTCCGTTGCGACAACATCCGATTATTGCGCTCATCGCTGTGCTGATTTGCGGCCTGCTGGTATGGGGATTTTGGCCGCAACCGGTGCCAGTCGAAGCCATTGCAGCTATACGGGCACCCCTGACCGTTACCATCGAAGAAGAAGGCCGCACCCGGGTGATCGATCGCTATATCATCTCGGCCCCCATAGATGGAGTAGCCTGTCGCGTGCAGTTGAATGTTGGCGATCCCGTAGAGCAGGGACAGGTGCTGCTGAGTATTACGCCGCTGGAATCACAGGTGCTGGATCCACGCAGTCGCGCTCAGGCGGAGGCGAAGGTTGCCGCTGCTAAATCAGCTTTGCAGGCCGCCAAACAACAGGCCTTGGCTGCCGCCGCCGCGGAACAGCTTGCGGCCACTGAACTCAAACGGCAGCGCCCTCTGATGGACAAAGCGTTGATTGCACGGGATGTCTACGATAAGGCTGTGACAGAAGTGAAGACCGCCACAGCTGCACGACGCTCCGCCGAGTTCACTGTCAAAGTCGCCAAGCATGAACTGCGATCAGCCCAAATGGTGCTGGACTATACGGCAGGCACGACCCGAGAACCTGCTGAACGGCTGCCGATTCGTTCCCCCATCACCGGAAAGATTCTGAAAGTCCCCCACGAATGCGAAGGCCCGGTGCGCACCAGCGACCCCCTACTCGAAGTGGGCGATCCATCGCTACTGGAAATCGAAGTTGATGTGCTCTCACCTGATGCCGTAAAAGTTAAGTTGGGGATGAAGGTACTGTTTGATCGTTGGGGTGGTGCGCAACCACTGGAAGGCATTGTGCGTATTGTCGAGCCCGTTGGTTTTACGAAAGTCTCCGCCCTGGGGGTGGAAGAACAACGGGTGTTGATCATCTCTGACTTCACCTCACCAGCTGAACAATGGCAGCGGCTAGGCGACGGGTATCGCGTGGAAGCGCGGTTCATACTGTGGCATGAAGAGAATGTTCTGCAGGTGCCGGCCAGCAGCTTGTTCCGTTATCACAACGGTTGGGCCGTGTTTGTCATCGAAGGCCGGTATGCCCAACGTCGCGAAGTGAAAGTCGGCCAACGGAACGGTCTGGTTGCCCAGATACTGGAGGGTGTGAGGGAGGGGGAGATGGTCATCAATCATCCGAGTGATGAGGTTGAGGACGGAAGGAGTGTGAAGGAGCGTGAAGGAGCGTGAAGGAGCGTGAAGGAGCGTTAATACTCGTTCCCAAAGCCCAATAAAGGGGACAACATACTGAAGTTTGGTATGACCTGTCACGTGGTTGGATTCATTGTCTTCGTGTGTACATGTTTTTGATATTCAGAACCTACCTCAGTTGAGAGATTCTTGACCAAGAATCTTTACTAAGCCCACGTACCCGAAAATCAGTAAAATGTTTTAGAACAATCCGCCTCGATTGATGCGGCTTGAAGAGCCTTGAGGGCCATGATCGGCCAACTGCAAAACCGTACCTGTCAAGCCCCATGCTGTTTCAAAAATGGGCATGCTGGATCAATAACCAAAAATCATATGTCCCATTTCTCCGCACGGGAGGCGTGGTAACAGGCACCGGAAACATTGGACCTTCGTCATTCATGGCGAAAATGGAATGGTTTCTCCCTTCTCTTTCTCTGCGCACGGGTTTTGCTTTATTTATTTTCCGGTAAGGGTTTCAAGAGAAATCGGAAAGGGGGAAATGCCTTCTTGGCCGGAAGAGGGGAGGGGCGTTTTTTGTGATGGCAAAAAGACTGTTGAAATATTTTCTTGGCTGCTGTCTCCTCATTGGAATGAACGCAGAGTGGGCGAACCCTGTTCGAGCAGAATTCGTGGTGGATCTCTACGGCGGATTGGCCAAGATAGAGGATAGTGACGTGCAAGTTCGGGAGTCCAATGTGCCCCAACTCGGGTTAGGGCCCGCCACTTCCCAAACATTCAAGGCGGAGGGGAAATTTAAAAATTCTTTCACGGTAGGTGGGCGTGTAACCTATTGGACGCAACGGTTTCCGTGGTTAGGCGCGGCCTTTGATGGCTCGTATTTTAAGGCCGATGCTAAAAACGGCAATATTGAGATCCCCGTTTACGGTTTTTCCCTGTTGATGATGATGCGTTATCCCTTGTTAGTGAATGAGCAGTTTCCCCAGGGAAGGTTGCAACCCTATCTTGGGTTCGGTCCTGAATTTGCCTTCGGTAAAATCAAGGCGGAATTCGAAGAGAATGGGTTCAAAAGGAAGATTGAGGAAAGTGAGGGAGCCATTGGTGTTGATGTGCGGACGGGACTGTTGTGGAAACTGGACCAACATTGGGGGATTTTTACTGAATATCGATTTGCCTATTTAAATTACGACTCGAAGGATTCCGATAATTTCTTTTGTATCGGAGACAAAAATGATTGTCCGGAAAGCATAAAGTTGGAGGATTTCGAAGCCAAATTGACCACGCATCATTTTCTGATGGGTATTTCCTTCCGCTTTTAGCGACCACCGGTTTGTTCAATGTATTGTAAAGGAAGGCACCTGTTAATGAACTTGGATTGGCAAAAATTGGTGAAGCAAGATCAATGATGTCCCTCGTTCGTAAAGTATCTATTTTTTGCCTCGCAGGAGTTTTCCTTCTCGTTCAATACGGCTGTGCCACAGATTCAGCTGCGTTGCCTGGCGAAATACGAGCGCAGTTGGGGAGGATCGCGGTAGTTTCAGCCCAGTACACGCCTGAGCCAGATTTTGAAGGCCCAGGAACAGGTTTTATCGAACACACCAGTGGTGCCTGGAAGGGTTTGAAGTCTGGTGCAAAGGAAGGTGCGGCAAAAGGAATGGAATTGGGTACTGAGTATCATCCAGGAGGCTGTCCTCCTAACTTAATAGGATTAGCTGCCTGCCCACTTTTTATGCTTTTGGGGCTTGCTGTGGGAGTCACCTTAGGGGCAACGGTGGGAACGGTTGCCGGAGGGGTGGGAGGGATGACGAAAGGGATGATACACCTCGAGGATGCTAATTCCTTTGATGAACACAAGATCGTAAGGAAGACGCTTGATTCCTATCTACAGAAACTTGGGATGCAGGAACGCTTACGAAATGAGGTTACTTATTTCGCAAAACAAAAAACCTCTCATACCATAATCGAGCTTGAAGAAGAAGGTCCCACTCGACCTGGGAGCATATTGGGTTATCAAAGATTGAAAAAGGAAAATTTCGATACGGTTTTGGAGGTGACTGTACTTTCGCTTGGCTTGAAGAGTACCAGCGCTTTCAACCCAGAATTTTCAGTATTCATAGTTGGCAAAGCGGACCTCCGACGAGTAGAGGACGACGCCCTTTTGTATCGGACCACTTTGACTCACACTTCTCAGCCTCAACCTTATGAAGAATGGGCCGGGGAAAATGTGTATGCCTTTCAGCGAGCGCTGAATGATGGCTATCGAAGTCTGGCTGAGCAAATCGTCGTCAAGCTCCTATAATATAAACATGCAAGAATGTTTATACGATGCGGGAGCCGCACCCATTCAAACATAATTTCACAGGTTTCTTTTTTCTCCTGGTTTCGTGATTGCCATCGATAGCTGGCACCTCGGTTCTTGATTTATTCCTGGCGCTGTTTCCAGAGGCGCTGTAATTCCTCTTCACCCAAAGGTTTTGGCCGTTTGACTCGCAGGCTCTCTGCCCATTCCCGGGCGAAGTCACGTTGAAGGTACAGATTCACCGCTGCCGTGAAGATCATGGCCATGACGGCACCAATACTTGCTAGGCCCATGTCCTTGTGAGCGTCCCATACATCGCCTTGGGTCCCAAGATACGCCATTCCTAAGTCGCTCCCAAAGACGGTGGCGGCTCCCCATTCTATGAGCTCGAATATCATCGATGTGGACATGATGAAGCTGAGGGGCAAGGCATAACCCCAAAATCCACGTACGCCGGCAATCCGCAAATACACTTCTCGAATTGGATAAGCGAGTAAGAGACCATACGAGAAATGGACCAGGCGGTCGAAGTTGTTCCGTTGCCATCCGAGTTGCTCATTCAGGGAACGGCCCGTGAGCGAGATCCACCATGAATCATATGGAACTTCGGCATACGTATAATGGGCGCCGACGACATGGAGGCACCCAAAGAGAAAGAGTAGCGTGTAGGAAATTTTTGAGAAGGGAAATCGCGGATAGGTCAAAGCAAGAATCGGGACGACAAGAAAAAGCAGGACGTTTTCAAGAATCCAGTCATGTCGATGAAGGGGGTGAATGGCTAAGACAATCCATTCGGCCAAAAACAGTCCCGCCAGGATTGGGACATAGTAATGAGAAGAGGGGGGCATAGCCATAAAAATAAGGCGTGGTTTCTTACATTTCTAGTAGAGGGAATCGTGTGCCTGTCTCTCGTCCATGGGAAGGCGTCCCCAAACTGTAACGGTTTCTCAAGGAAGATTCCATGTTTTACTCGACACCATCGTCTATCGGTCTGCATTCAATCCAGGGCATTCATCAATCAATGGTCTTGCTGAGATTGCCAGCAAAAACGAATCATGTATGATGAATAGAGGGCGGTGAACCTGTTCCTCCCGAGGGCAGAAATCGTTTCGATGTGAAGAATTAATTTTCATTTTTCTGCGGTAAATTTTCTGGAAATGGTTTTTTTTAGAGAGGGGTGTAATGTTTGCTATCATTGACGTCGGTGGTGCGCAGTTGCCTTATGAGGCCGGAGTCTTCCGAGACCGAAGGGTGTCCAAAGTGGCCAAGGCATCGGCCATCAAGCCAGTTGGTCGTGAAAACCAATCACGAGAACAGGCACCCAACAAAGGCCCTACTTCTTTTTCGCCAACTCATCTCTATAGGCAGGTGCAGGCCTTTTCGCAATCAACATCATCCCGATTGGTAGCTCGAGATATCATGGCATCACCTGTCGTGACACTGTCTTTGACGGCATCGCTGGCTCAGGCTTGGGAGTTGGTGAAGGAGAAGCGATTTCGGCATATACCGATTCAGTCGCGAACTGGGGCACTGGTCGGGATTT
>JAOUQB010000093.1 GCA_029879555.1 Nitrospirota bacterium
TTTCCTTCGCTACTTTCAGAATGGACAGAAGGGGCCCATATGATTGAGATGATGAATGCGCTGGATGGAGCGCCTGGCGTTTTTGATCCACACATGTTCGTGGTGTTTGGCAATCACGAGTTCGATAAATCCGAACGGAAACATGCGGCTCTCTTGCAAGCGCGAATTGACCAATCGGAGTTTCATTGGCTTGGGAGCAATATTCGGTTTACTCAGAAAGAGGGAAAGCCGTCAGTGGACTCAGAAAAGGTGCAGGTTTCAAGGATTATCAAAAGCGGAGGCATTCGTGTAGGAATTTTTGGCCTGACGACTGATAGAAACCCTGCAAACACGATTGCCTATGTGGATGAATTTCTGAATCCGGTTCAGGTAGCTGAGGAGCAGACCACGCTCTTGCGTGCGCAAGGGGCCGACGTGGTTATCGGGTTAACGCATTTGGCGTTGGAAAAGGATCGTGAAATTCTGGAGACGTTGGGCGAGAGGGGCCCAGACCTCATTATTGGTGGGCATGAACATCAACGTCATCATGTCGAAATCGATGGACGGTGGATATTGAAGGCCGATGCCGATGCCCGGACTGCCACGGTGCTGCGTATACGAATGATCAGGGAGAAGCCTTTTATTTCCCTTGGATATCGATTTCTGGATCGTAAGCACTTACAACCTGAGCCAAAAATGCAAGAGAAGGTTGATCGAATCGTACAAAACCATGAGGAGTGGTTTTGCTCCCATAATCATGAGGTAGGCGACTGTCTACAACAAGCTGTCGGGAGGACGGCGGTTCCACTGAATGGTGAAGAACTAGTAATTCGAAGGTATGAAACCAATTTGGGTAATTGGATAGCTGATCAGGTTCTTGCTGCTGCTCCTGATGCGGATATTGCGTTTATTAATTCCGGCGCACTCCGGGTGAACCAAACCATTCCCCCTGGACCAATCACTCGACGGCACATAGAAGAATTGTTGTTCTATGATAGTGCGTTAGTGCGAGCAGAGCTGACTCACCAAGAATTAGATGCCGTGTTGGAACGATCAACCGAGGATTGGGTGGGGCAGGGCCATTGGCTTCAAATCAGTGGCATGGCGTTCAAGCATGATCCGCGAAATCCTGAAGGCCATCGGGTCAACGCTATTCAATTATTTCGAAATGGAAAAATGAGTGAGTTGCCGAACCGACCACTTCAGATTGTCACCAATAAATTTCTCATGGAAGGCGGGGATGATTACCACATGCTCAAAAAACTGAAATGGGTCTCGGTGGCTGGATCGCTTAAAAGACGAATTCGGTCCATTCTCGCCGACAGTCCTGATCCTCTTGCACCAGGTGTTGATGGGCGGATATGTAATGTGACTGAACTTGGCATTCGCCCATGTGCCTATCAGAATAAGTAAAAATGTGGGGGTGATAGCTTAAAAAAGGAAATCTATTGTATAATTGTTCACCAACTTAGTTAACTTTATGGTGTTTAATGCGTTTCTCGAAAAAAAGTGAATATGGGTTACGAGCCTTAATCGAATTGACCCAAGAATATGGGCAGGGCGTCGTTCAGCGAAAAGGGTTAGCCGATCGTCAAAAGATCCCTTTGGGGTTCCTGGAAACGATCTTGCTCGCACTCAAAAATGCTGGGCTGGTCGGCAGTCGACGTGGCGTAGGTGGGGGAGTGTTTTTAATTAAATCGCCCAAGGAAATTACCTTGGGGCAAATCATTCGTATTTTGGATGGCCCTCTTGCTCCGATTCCCTGTGTTAGTCAAACCGCCTATCAAAAGTGCGAAGATTGTCCCCATGCCGAAACCACGACATGCCCAATCCAAAGGATCATGTTGGATGTGCGAAATGCTATAGCCTCGGTCTTGGATCATTATTCCTTGGAAGATTTTGTGTTTGCAAAAAAAGAAGGTTATGTACAAGGTAAGCTATCAAAAATTCAAACCGGTATTAAGGTTCAATGAGCCAACCCAAGTGATGCATGAAATGAATGCGGACAATTAAACATCCGGCAAGAGGCAAGATATGGAAACACATTTACGAAGCGTGGTGAAGGGCATGAGTTGGCGGGTGATCGCCACCTTAGTCACAACGACGGTTGTATGGTTTATTTCTGGTGAGGTTTCGATGGCCCTCTTTGCAGGGTTGAGTGATTCAATCGTAAAGATTGGCTTGTTTTGGGGGCATGAGCGAATATGGCAAACGGTGGCATGGGGGCGAAGCATTCCTCCGACCACTTCACCATGAGTGCTATGAAGCCAATGAGGGGAGGGACATGACCAATCGCATTTTAATTATTGGTGCCATCATGGCTGGTATCGGAGTGGCAGCGGGAGCTTTCGGGGCGCATGGACTTCGACCGATCCTTTCGGAAAAAATGATGGCCGTATTTGAAACCGGTGTGCGCTATCATCTGGTGCATGCGATGGCCATGCTTATTGCCGGGCTGAGCGCGCATTGGTTCAGTCGCCGAGTCTTTCTCAAAGCCGGCTGGAGTTTTTTTCTTGGAATTTTTATTTTCTCGGGCAGTCTCTATGCCTTGGCTCTTACGGATACCCGGACTCTTGGTATGCTCACCCCCTTGGGTGGATTAGCCTTTCTTATCGGCTGGGGCTTCCTGGCCTGGGGATATTGGAAGTCACCTCTTTCTCCTCTTCCGTCTTCGTCAAAATCACAAGCGGAGCCATAAGGGGTAATTCGGAAATCTTCCTGCTAAGAGGCGGTTGCTGAGGCAATATTTTTCACGAGCCAGGGCGGACTGGCTTCTCCCATATACAAGGTCCGATGAGGGAAAGGAATTTCAATATGTTCCCGATCAAAGGCTATTTTCAGGCGTCGACGGTATTCTCGTCCTACAGACCATTGCTCGATGGGTAAGGTTTTGATTCGTGCTTTTATCACCACTTCTGATTCCCCAAAGGCATCGACACCCATAATTTCAATTGGTTCCAACATCTTTTTGCCCCTCTCAGGATCTTGTTGGAGCTCATTCCCTACCTGTCGCATAATGCTCACCACACGGTCGGTATCCTCTTTGTAAGCCACACCAATATCCATGACATAGGCCGACCAGTCTTTCGTCATATTGGCCAACGTGGTGACGGTCCCGTTCGGAAAAATATGAACGGTCCCCGACATGTCTCGTAGCGTGATCGTTCGAAAGCTGATGGCTTCCACCAGGCCTCCCGTGCCATTGACGACGCCCACGTCGCCGACGCGGATTTGATTTTCAAGAATCATAAAAAATCCATTAATGATATCCCGCACCAAGTTTTGTGCGCCGAAGCCCACCGCCAACCCCACAATTCCCGCCCCGGCTAAAATGGGGGTGATATCCAAGCCAATCTGATCCAGGCTCATGACGATTCCAATCACCCACACGAGGGTGAGGCAAATGGTTCGCAGCATGCCAGTGAGGGTTTTGACGCGTTTTTCATTAGCAATGCGGTCCTTGTCTTCTCGCTCACGCCAGGTAAGGAGTGTCTGCTCAAGTTTTCCCAGGCCAAATCGAAGGGCACGAATGGCGACATACGCAACGGCCAAGATTAAGAGAATGCGAAGACTGGCTTCGACCATCGCCAGAGATTTGTGAGCCAGAAAGGGGGATAGTTGTTCGGTGAAAAAGTGATTCATGTAGTCTTCTCCTTTTTTCTGATAGATCGATCTGAGATCTTTCGACCGTGTGATCTTGTCAAGACGGCGTTCTTTGGTATTCTTACAAGGGTGAACGCCAATGCCAAGTAGGAAGATCGTTGGGAAGTTCCGCATGGCGATCGAAGGGGAACCGTTCTGGAGACGCGCGCTTTTAACCTAACGCCAGCAAGTACATGCAGAAATTGGTTCGTGTCGACATTGGCCTCTTGACACGTCACTTTTTCAGTGGTAAAAAATCAACCACAGTTGATGAGGCGAAACAATGACGTTTCGGTCATCAAAACAAAAGAATCCGGACGACGAAGTCCTCAACCAGTGAAAGCTGGATGAGGGCTTTTTTTTTGCCTTGTGCTTCAAAGGACTCTGAGAATTTTTGAGGAATGCTGGGAACAGGTCACGACAATGACGCGTGGCGATGGGTCGTGAACGCGAAACATTCAGGCAGCAGTCGGAAGGTGGCTGCCGTAACCAAGGAGGGTTGAATGAAGAAGTTTGGCTATTTGGCATTAACCGTTCGAAATAGCTGTGAGGATATGATGCGGAATATGAGAACAATAAGTTCGATGATCGGGATGGTTGGGTTGCTCGTTGTGGGATTCGTGAGTGTGAGTCAGGCAGCCGTGTTAACCAAAGAAGATTTTAATTTGTATGGATATGTCGATGCGTCGTACACGCATAATTTCAATAATCCGAATTCCCAAACCAATGCCTTGCGGATATTCGATGGGGATGCGAATTCATTTCGTCCGCATATGGCGCAAATAGTCTTTGAAAAAGAAGGGAAGTCGGATGGGACCAATGTGGATCGTGCGGGCTTCCGCATCAAATTGAATTTTGGTGAAGATGCGAAATTTACCGGTGGGAATACGGGGGCGGATGAAGTCGATTTTCAAGAAGCCTATGCGCAATATATTGCCCCGTTTGGCAATGGTCTGGATCTACGAATTGGGCGCATGAATACCTTAATCGGTTATGAAGTGATTGAAAGTCCGCTCAATCCAAACTTTTCTCGCTCCTGGCTGTTTGGGCTGGGCGAACCGTTCACCACCACCGGTATTCGTGCTTCCTATCAGTTTGACGACGTGGTGACGTTTTCCATCGGGGCCATTAATTCGTTCGGTGGGGCAGAAGTGGATGCCAATCGGAGTAAATCGGTTGAAGCTTTGCTCGGCTTGAACCCGTTGGAATGGTTAAGCGTGTCGATCTTTGGCTTTTGGGGACCTGAAGGTACTGTGGGTGCAAAAAATGCTGATCGTGTGCAAATTGGAGGAATCATCACCGCCCAAGCAACCGCTCAAACGTCCTTTGTCCTTGAAGGCTATTATGGCAATCAAGCCAATGCCACACCGGGGAGAAACGCTAGATGGAATGGAATTGCCGGGTATGTCATTCATGATTTTGATGAACAGTGGGGCATTCGTCTTCGCGGAGAAATGTTCGAAGATGCCCAAGGATTTTTTGGGTGCGGGGGGACAGCAGGAACAGCCGGGAATGCCAATACTTGTTTTGGCGGCTTAGCACCGGCGTCTCAAACCTTATGGGAAGGGACGGCAACTTTGCAATATAAGCTGACCCAGTCGCTCATCACGCGATTAGAATTTCGATATGATAAATCAAACAAAAATACCTTTCAGTACGGTCAACGGGCCGCGAACAACCAAGAGACCTTAGCCACTGAAGTGATCTATCTCTTCTAAATTATCTGAAGGGGTTTAAGGGGAAACCAATGTTCATATATAGATTTCACAGGATACCTGTATCATTTGTGATTTTAGCTCTTTTGTCTGGAATTTCAATTAGTTCTGCATGGGCAGAAGACACGACAATAATCAGTGCGGGTAACACCAGTTGGGTCTTAACCTCATCAGCTCTTGTTCTCGCGATGATCATTCCCGGGTTAGCGTTGTTTTATGGGGGCATGGTCCGAAGTAAAAACGTGTTAAGTACGATGATTCACAGTTTTATTGCAATTTGCATTGTCAGTGTGGTGTGGGTGTTGTGGGGGTATAGCCTGGCGTTCGGCCCCGATGTAGGGGGAATCGTGGGTAACCTGGACCTTTTGGGATTGGCTGGCGTCGGCCCTGAGCCCACAGAAGGCTCCACGATTCCCCATATGGCCTTCATGGTTTTTCAGCTCATGTTTGCGGGCATTACTGTGGCCTTGATTAGTGGGGCGATTGCTGAACGGATGAAATTTTCGGCATTTGTCTTGTTTGCCACGTTGTGGGTAAGCCTGATTTACGCGCCGTTGGCTCATTGGGTG
This sequence comes from Nitrospirota bacterium, assembly GCA_029879555.1. Taxonomy (GTDB): domain Bacteria; phylum Nitrospirota; class Nitrospiria; order Nitrospirales; family UBA8639; genus Nitrospira_E. The sequence goes on from JAOUQB010000093.1 coordinate 5,906, forward strand.
TGGGGCGGCGGCTGGCTGGCTGGGCTCGGCGATTTGGATTTTGCGGGTGGGACGGTCGTGCATATTAGTTCCGGCGTGGCAGCCTTAACCTGTGCCCTGGTCTTAGGAAAACGACATGGATACGGAACGGAGAATATGAGTCCCCATAATCTTCCCTTTACGGTGATAGGTGCGGGCCTATTGTGGGTCGGATGGTTTGGGTTTAATGCCGGCAGTGCCTTAGCTGCCGATGGAATTGCCGCGAGTGCGTTCGTGGCGACACAGGTGGCCGCCGCTGCCGGAGCTCTTGCTTGGTTGGGTGTCGAATGGAATTATCGTGGAAAGCCGACGATTCTTGGCGCAGCTAGTGGCGCCGTGGCTGGTTTGGTGGCCATTACCCCGGCAGCCGGATTTGTCGGGCCTGTCTCGGCGATTCTCATCGGGTTAGGTGGCGGAGTGGTGTGTTATCTTGGAGTCTTTTTGAAAAATAAGATGGGCTATGATGATGCGCTAGATGTTCTCGGTATACATGGCATTGGTGGGACATGGGGGGCGCTGGCCACAGGATTGTTTGCCAGTGTCGGCGGCGGCACAGGGCTGTTTTTCGGCAACCCCGGACAGTTGTGGATTCAAGCCATTGGCGTGGGTGCCACGTGGATTTTTGCCGGTGTCGGCACGTTCATCATTTTGAAGATTGTGGATGGCGTGGTGGGCTTGCGTGTGAGCAAAGAAGCGGAAATTCTCGGGTTAGACCTTACGCAGCATAGCGAACGAGCGTATGGTTGACATCAAGCACCTAATACCTGTGTGGGTATATTGAAGAAGGCACCATGAGCATGAAGACCTGCCGAGCTCGGCACCTTCACCATGCTTATATCGTTTCTTAATCCAATGGAGGGAACATCTCAATGAAACTTATTCAAGCCATTATTAAACCCTTCAAGCTTGATGAGGTGAAAGAAGCACTTCTTGAGTTGGGTATTCAAGGTATGACGGTGACCGAGGTGAAAGGTTTCGGGCGGCAAAAGGGGCACAAAGAGACCTATCGTGGTACCGAATATCAAATTGAATTTGTCCCCAAAATCAAATTGGAAATTGCCGTGGCGGACAGTCGTCTGAATGAAGCGTTGGAAGCGATTACCCGGGCCGCAAAAACCGGAAGTATTGGGGATGGGAAAATATTTGTCTCAGAGTTGCAGAGTGTGATTCGTATCCGGACGGGAGAGACTGGCGAAGGGGCTTTATAATTTTAATGCGTACGCTTACCTGTCAATGCTTAAAGGAGACACGATGAAGATATCCAACTTGCTCATGAAGATGGGACTCCTAGTCGCCATCATGGTCGGCATGGGGGAGTGGTCAACGGCTCTAGCCGAAGATGCGAGTGTGCCAACGGTGAATTCGGGGGATACGGCCTGGATTTTAATGTCGTCGGCGTTGGTGTTGTGCATGATGCTTCCCGGTTTGGCTCTATTTTATGGGGGGCTGGTCCGGAGTAAAAATGTGTTAGGAACTATAATGCATACTGCCGTCATTCTGTGTTTAATCACGATCGTGTGGGTGATCTGTGGGTATAGTTTGGCGTTTGGTCCCGATGTGGGTGGGTTCATTGGCAGCTTAGAATGGATCGGACTGCAAGGTGTGGGCTCAGAGCCCAGCACGGTCTATGCGACCACGATTCCTCATCAAGTCTTTATGGTGTTCCAGTTAATGTTTGCGGCCATTACGGTCGCTCTCATCACGGGCGCCATTGCCGAACGGATGAATTTCAAAGCGCTTCTTGCATTTTCAGTGTTGTGGTCCTTGTGTATCTATTCGCCTTTGGCCCATTGGGTCTGGGGAGGCGGGTGGTTAGCCAAAATGGGAGCATTAGATTTTGCAGGGGGAGCGGTCGTGCATATCAGTTCCGGGTTTGGAGCGTTGGTCTGCGCGATCATGTTAGGCCCACGCAAGGGATTTGGGAAAGAGCCCATGCCTCCCCACAATTTGCCGATGACCGTGTTGGGGACCGGCTTGTTGTGGTTTGGGTGGTTTGGATTTAATGGCGGAAGTGCCTTAGCCGCCAATGGCGGAGCCGGGGTGGCGTTTATTGCGACACATATTGCGGCGGCAGCCGGGGGATTAAGCTGGATGGCGGCGGAGTGGGTCCATCGAGGCAAGCCTACCGTTCTCGGGATAGCCAGCGGCATTATTGCGGGGTTAGCCACGATTACCCCGGCGGCTGGGTTCGTCGGGCCCATGTCATCG